>JBBRGY010000305.1:0-4579 GCA_038223495.1 Burkholderiales bacterium
TCTTTCAGGAAGCGCTTTCTCAGGCGGATCGACTTCGGCGTGATTTCGACCATTTCGTCGTCTTCGATGAATTCGACGGCGTATTCAATGGTGAGCTTCACGGGCGGTGTCAGCAGGATGTTTTCATCCTTGCCAGAGGAGCGCACGTTGGTGAGCTTTTTCTCTTTGATCGGGTTCACGACGAGATCGTTGTCGCGGCTGTGAATGCCGACCAGCATGCCTTCGTACACGATGTCGCCGGGAGCAACAAACAGGCGACCACGATCTTGCAGCGTGAACAGCGAGAAGCCGACGGCGTTGCCATCGTCCTGCGAGATCAGCACGCCGTTACGACGACCGGGCATATCGCCACGGTGCGGCGCGTAGCCGTCAAAAATATGGCTGATGAGGCCAGTGCCGCGCGTCAAGTTCATGAATTCGTTCTGGAAACCGATCAGGCCACGCGCCGGAATTCGGTACTCAAGACGAGCGCGTCCACGACTGTCGTTTTCCATGTTGGTCAATTCGCCGCGACGCTCGCCGAGCGCCTGCATCACGCCGCCCTGATGGCCTTCTTCGAGGTCAACGGTCAGCGCTTCCATCGGCTCGTTCTGCACGCCGTCGATCATTTTGAACAGCACTTCGGGTTTGCCGACCGCAAGTTCGTAGCCTTCGCGACGCATGTTTTCCACCAGAATCGTGAGGTGTAATTCGCCACGGCCTGAGACGCGGAACACGTCAGCATCTTCGGTATCTTCAACTTTAAGCGCCACGTTGGCGAGCAATTCTTTTTGCAGACGTTCGCGAATCTGGCGCGAGGTGACGTACTTGCCTTCACGACCGGCTTGAGGCGACGTGTTCACACAGAAGCTCATGGTCAGCGTTGGCTCGTCAACCGCAATCGCGGGCAGGCCTTCGGCTTTTTCTTTGTCGCAAATGGTGTAGCCGATGCCCAGGTCCTGAATGCCGGTGATCGCAACGATGTCGCCCGCTGTGGCGAATTCGGCTTCGCTGCGCGTCAGGCCTTTAAACGTCAACACTTGGTTGACTTTGCACATGCCCTTGTCTTCATTACCCAGACGCATGGTGTACGAGGCGCCGGATTTGATGGTGCCGCGATGGATGCGGCCAATGCCGATGCGACCGACGTAGGTGCTGTAGTCAAGCGCGGAAATTTGCAGTTGCAAAGGTGCGTTGTCATCGAGCTTTGGCGCGGGGATCTTGCTCAGAATGGTGTCGAACAACGGCTCCATCGTCGTCGTCACAACGTCCGATTCAAGTGAAGCCCAACCGTTCAGCGCGCTCGCGTAAACGACCGGGAAATCCAGCTGCTCTTCGGTCGCGCCGAGTTTGTCGAACAGCTCAAACGTCTGGTTGACGACCCAGTCGGGACGTGCGCCGTGACGGTCAATCTTGTTCACTACGACGATGATTTTGTGACCCAGCGCGAGCGCTTTTTTTGTCACAAAACGCGTTTGTGGCATCGGGCCTTCAACGGCGTCCACCAGCAGCAATGCGCCGTCCACCATCGAGAGCACGCGCTCGACTTCGCCGCCGAAGTCCGCGTGACCCGGCGTGTCGACGATGTTGATGCGCGAACCTTTGTAGGTCACAGCGCAGTTTTTCGCCAGAATCGTGATGCCGCGTTCGCGCTCGATATCGTTTGAGTCCATCACGCGCTCACCGACCTGCTCATGCGCAGCGAAGGTGCCGGATTGCTTCAACAAGCAATCGACGAGCGTGGTTTTGCCGTGGTCAACGTGGGCAATGATGGCAATGTTGCGAAGACCGAGGTTCGCGCTTACGGTGGTTGTCATGTGGACGCCTGAAACACCCTAAAACGCGAGACGCCCAAAGGTGGGCAGCGGCAGGGCTGGGAAAGATAACCCTCGATTTTACTGCGCCGCAGCAATGTCGGGGGATTATTTTTAGAGCGCTTGTCCCACGTCCCGCGCGGTCGATGCTTTACAGCTTTATTGTGAAATGTCCGCCGCATAGGGGCTCACTGGCTAAATTTGTCAATATCGATAATTGTCCTATTGGCTCGTTAGCCCTTGAATCGCCGTCATTGCATGAAAAAGCTGTATGCGCAGTTTCGCGGCAATCGAGGCAAAAAATTCGCAGTGTTTGAACCAATACACATCTCCATCAAAACTGTTCATAAAAACAGCTTGGTTTGGTCGAGAGGATTGCAGGAAAGTGTCCATGCTGATCAAGAAGAAATCAGGATTGCGCGCCAAAAAAGATTTAGCTCACGTCGCAAGGCGATATATATTAGGTGTTACTTCGCACTGCGATATCGTTGTCGGTGCTAAGTTCACGGTGCAATTATCTGGCGTGGCTGCACAATCGAACGTCAACCAAAGGGCTACGAATGAGCGCGTATGTGATCTTCGACGTTGAGATCCGTGATATCTCCAAGTATCAGGACTTCATGAAAGGGGTCAAGCCAGCCCTTGAAGAAGTCGGCGCACGCTACCTCGCACGTGGTGGCGCCCTCAAGGTGTATGAAGGCGACTGGCAGCCCAGACGCATTGTTGTGCTCGAGTTCCCTTCGGTCGCTGCGTGGGAGGCCTTCTATACCGGCCCCGTCTATCAAGGTCTCAAAGCAGTTCGCGATGAATGCAGTTCCGCCAGGCTGGTTTCTGTGGAAGGCATCGAAGCGTAGCTCGCTGCATGGCCAATGACGCTTGACCCGTCATATCAACGGACTGCCTTCGGCAACCAAGCAAGGTCGTGAAAACACACCGCAAGGCACAGGCCGAAAAATTACGCCCGATCCGGCGTTGCGCTAATTTTGTGAATCGATAAATCCGCACCGTTGAATTCCTGCTCTTCGTCGAGGCGCAGGCCCACGTACTTTTTGAGAACGGCGTAGACGATGCTCGCGCCGATGACGGCGACCGCAATGCCTGTCAGCGTGCCGATGACCTGCGAGCCCAGCGCCACACCACCCAAGCCACCGAACGCCTTGCTGCCAAAAATGCCCGCCGCGATGCCGCCCCACACGCCGCACAATCCATGAAGCGGCCACACGCCGAGCACGTCGTCGATCTTCCATTTGTTCTGCGTCAGCGTGAACATGAACACGAAGATCGCCCCGGCGATGCCGCCGACGGCGAGCGCGCCGATGGGATGCATCACATCCGAGCCAGCGCACACGGCGACGAGCCCGGCGAGCGGGCCGTTGTAGGCAAAGCCGGGATCGTTCTTGCCGATGATCAGTGCGACCAACGTGCCGCCGACCATCGCCATCAGCGAATTCACGGCAACCAGCCCGCTGATTTTGTCGATGGTTTGCGCGCTCATGACATTGAAGCCGAACCAGCCGACCGCCAGTATCCATGCGCCGAGCGCGAGGAACGGAATGCTTGAGGGCGGGTGCGCTGCAATCTGCCCCTGCTTGCCGTAGCGCCCGCTGCGTGGGCCAAGGAAGAGGACAGCGATGAGCCCGATCCAGCCGCCGACGGCGTGCACGACGACTGACCCGGCAAAGTCATGAAACTCCTCGCCGAACGTCGCTTTGAGCCACGCCTGAATGCCAAAGCCGTGATTCCAGGCGATGTGTTCAAACAGCGGATACACCAGCGCGACCAAAAAGAACGTGGCGATCATTTGTGGGCCGAAGCGCGCCCGTTCTGCGATTCCGCCTGAAACAATCGCCGGAATTGCCGCCGCGAAAGTCAGAAGGAAGAAGAATTTGACCAGCTCGTAGCCGTTCTTTGCCGCCAGTGCTTCGGCCGGGCCGAAGAAGTGTGCGCCGTAGGCAATCCAGTAGCCGACGATGAAATACGCGATGGTCGAAATGGCGAAGTCGGCCAGAATTTTGACCAGCGCATTGACCTGATTTTTGGCACGCACAGTGCCGAGTTCGAGGAAGGCAAATCCCGCGTGCATCGCCAGAACCATGATCGCGCCCAGCAGAATGAATAGCGTGTCGTTTGCGGTTTTTAGCGCTTCCAAGTTTTCTCCTCATATCGTTTTTCTTGAATGGTGTACCGCTATAAGCAATTAACATGCCCGTATTTGGTGCGTATAAGCGATTGATTTTTAAAGAGATTGTGGATTCTTGTGAACGCAGCACCAAAATGGGATGCACCAAAGCAAAGCGTTGCACCGATTCAAAGCGAAGTCGAAGCGAGATACGGTGCCCAGTCTCGTCGCATTGAAGTTTGTTTGTCGAGGGTCGCTGCGATGCTGAAATCCGTCTCAACGCTATCGGTCTTGCTGGTCTCGCTGGGGGCGACTCTGCTCAGCCCGGTGGCGAGTGCGCAGGCTTGGCCGTCAAAGCCGAGCCGCCTGATCATTCCGTTTCCGGCGGGCGGCGCGGCTGACATCATCGAACGCACATTGGCGCAAAAGCGCTCGGTCCAACTCGGCCAAACGGTGATCGTGGACAACAAGCCGGACGCGGGCGGGACGCTCGGATCGAACGAGGCGTCAAAGGCGGCACCGACGGCTACACGTTGTAGCTGGCGACGAACTCAACGGATTCCATCGCTCCGTCGCTTTACAAAAATATCCCGTATTCGGCAGAGAAAGATTTCGCGCCAATTGCGGAAGTGGCAACGACGACCAACGTGCCGGTGATGACGCCGAA
>JBBRGY010000306.1:0-4556 GCA_038223495.1 Burkholderiales bacterium
CACAGTCCGCACGCCCGCCGGACGCAGGTAGTTCGGCATAAGAATGGCAAACGTATCTTCGCGGAACATCGCGGCGGCGCAGTCTTTCGGCAGCCTTTTGAGCAATCGGTCGCTGAGTGTTTTGGTGAGCGATTCCAGCGCCTCTATGCCGCATGACGTTGAGATCGTACGAAATTGATCACATTCAATCAGCGCGACGACGTGATGATGGCCACCATCGGTGCGTGCATCCAGGTCGGTCAGGCGCTTCTGGAAGCCTTTGCGCGTGAGCAAACCGGTCACAGGATCGCGATCCGCACGCTGCATCGTCTCCGCGTAAACCTCGTTTAACAAGCCAGATTCGGTGCGATCCAGCAGCGGAACATCAAGGCTGTCGCGCGCCCGAGCGGTGCCGTTGGTGAGTTGATTTTGAAAGTCTGATTCGGTGACTTCCATGCGGTTGCTCGCCGAGCGATTGACAAAGCCACAATGCCCTGTTGACTGGCTCATCCAGACCAGTTGCACCGGCAACCATTTGCGGTCAATCTTCATGTCCCACCAGTCGCCAACGCGCGACTGCATGGTGATATTCGGCTCGCCATCTTTTGCTTGTCGCGACGCGCCTTTTGCTTTCACAACGATTGCATCGTCCGGTTCTTCAAATCGCGGCGCGTTCATAACGTCGGCCATCAAATCGGGGTCGGAATTCACTAGCATCGCTTCAAGCTCGATGAGTAAACGATCCCGCAACGATTGATCGCTAACGACCTGCAGCAGCACCGACGACAGCTCACGATAAAGCTCTTTGCGCAACGGCAGCGTTGACGGATCATCGATGCCTGAAGACGCCACCGCAAGCGTGCGCTCGATCAGCAACAAATTGTCGCGCCATGCGGTTGACTCGTTGCCGTGACGCAATCCGATCAACACCGAATGCTGCCGCCACACTTCATCGAGCAGGCGAATCACTACGCGTGGCATGCGTCGCTCCGACAAACGTCGCCCGAGCGCCATGTCCACCTGAAGGCGCGAAACGCGAACGCGGTCACGGCTTTCGAGCGCCTCGCTAATGCGATCAATGCGCACCCGTCGCTCGCGTCGCAACGCCTCAAGGTCTCGTTCGAGACTGTGCTGTACCACGTCGAACACGCCGGAGTCAGTGTCCGCCTGCTCGCAAATTCGCGTCACTAGCCCATCCAGATTGGAGCGCAATTGCGCGTCGGCAAGGCGACCTTCATCGTTGGCCGCAAAGTTGTATTGCTCAATCAGGTTGACAACGCGACGTGCCGGATGGCTGGGTGACGCCGGGAACTCGCCGTCGCGCAGCGCGAGCTTTAATAGCGTGCGTTCCAGTCGTTTAATCAGTAACTCCACATCGCTTTTGGGCACCAGATCGCGACTGGCTCGCTGGAACAATCGGGCGCTGGTGTCGAGCACGCCGATGAAGGTGGCACCGAGGCGCCGCTGCGCGCTGGCAATGTTTTCGCCGGGGCGCATCATCTGCGCCAAAATTTCGCGCGAAGTGGCTTGCTCAAACGCGCCCCCGGCCGACATAGGCAAGCGGTCAATCGCCGCCAGCAGTTCGGGCAACGTCGCGACGTCCTTTGGGTCACCGTGGTCTATTGGCAGCAGCGACGGTACGATTTTTTCCTTCGACGCGGCCTCCTGCTTTGCGGCGGTGGCTAGCGCCTCGATGATGCCCAGCGCGCGACGCGGTATGTGGTTGCCACCGCCGTATTTGCCGCGCAGTGTCGAGAGCAATTCTCGCGTTGATTCTTCAGGAATCGCCGCGTCCGGCAGCATATGCTCAGGAATCGAGCCGACGCTACGCAGACGCGTTTTTGTCGCCATGGGTCGCGCGCGCACGCTGGGCGCGACGGCCGATAGCATCTGGTTCAAATCCTGAAGCAGCGGCGGGAATTTGGCCAGTGCGACGGCCTCCAATTGAGCACACAGCACACGGGCGCTTTGCGGCGACAGCTCCACTCCAGATGACGCTTCGCGAAAGCTGCGCAGCGTCTTTTCCGGGCCGAAAGGATTTTTCTTCGGCATGACGCTAACGCCGACCAGACGCGCATAGCGCATCTCGAATTGATCGAGCGCTGCAGCCACCTGTTCGTTAATGCGCTTGATCGCAGCCGATACCGCAAGGTAGTCTTCAAGCTCGTCAGGCTGCATCAAACGCAGGTCGGCAAATACGGTCGGCAAGTTGAGAATGTCGTCATCGCCGGGCTCGGCCGTGACCCGCTTGTTGCCGTCGGACACGAAGCGCTCCGTGACGCGCGCGCTGTTTTCGGCAAGCGCCGCCCGTGCAGCATCATAGTCATAACGCGATGCGGCGAACGGGTCACTGCCTTCGAGCGCGCCGAGCGTGTCTGCTGTGCGCGCCAGCACTTCGTTCGCCAGCTTTCGCGAGAAACTGCCGTAAACGCTGACACAGCGCTGAATCAATTGATCGAACTCACGATTGCCTTCGCGAGCATCACTCACAGGGCGTCTGGCGGCGTGTTCGAGCAGCGAGACCCAGCTTTGTGGCAAATGCTCCACGTGCACGCCTAAGCCGTTTGGAATAGCGTGAACAACGCGCGCTTCGATGGGTTCCGGTGCCTCTAGTGTCTCGGTTATGTCGAGGCGACTTGATAAGTCGGCAAGCGCCGCTTGCGATGCGTCGATGCAGGCGGCCATGCCGACCCAACTGGCCAAACGCTCAGGGGCAGGGATGTCGCCAGCAAAGCTGAGCAACAAGCCGCTCGCGGAGTAGTCCTGAATGTTGACTGGGAACGAGTCCGCGCCCATTAAAATATAAGCACCCAGCTGCGTCGCGTGCCGTGGGGCGTTGCGAAGTTCTTTGGATGCTTGAAGTGAGGGGAAGTCCATCAGCGGAGGCGGATTCCAGTGGCAATCTCGCGGAGAGGGATTGCAACAATCCGGCGCGATACTCCCGGCGGGATCACGTTCGTCTCTGTACTGCCAGCCAGCCGAGTCGCTTCACTCATTTATTATTTTCGCTTTGTACGCCGACATGATAAGTCAGGTCAAAGCAGCAATTCTCGGCCGCAAGGCGAGTCTGAAATCAGAATCCCTGGCGCAATGCACGGTGTTGTACGGATGCCCATGCCAGATGAATATTTTGGGTGCTATTGACGCAAAACGGCGCGAAAAACTAGCCACAGCTTTTCATTGAAAACACCCGTATAAATGGGACTGGATGGCTATTGTTCAAATAGTCGACTTTGTCTGATTCTCGCGATAAGCTCATATTGAACGTGAACTTCAACAAAAAGCTGATCTCATTGCGTTAGCATCGAGTTCTCAGGATTCCTCCACTGATTTCGCCTAACCTTAGCTGACTTATCCATAATTCAACGCCACCATGTCGAAGCAAACTTCCGAATACGCTATCGAATTTGACAAAAAGAACCCGTCGGTCATGCGTCAGGTGCGTGCAATATCAGACGACACGCCTGAGCTAGGCGAGGTGCTGTTGCACATCGAGCATTTTGCTTTCACGGCGAACAACGTGACGTACGCTATGTTTGGCGACGCCATGCATTACTGGCAATTTTTCCCCGCGACCGATCCGGCCTGGGGCGTGATCCCGGTGTGGGGCTTTGCCACGGTGGTCGCGAGTGCAGTGGAAGGTATTGCCGTGGGCGAGCGGTTCTACGGCTACCTGCCGACCGCAACGCATTTGATTGTGCAGCCCGACCGCGTCAATGCCGGTGGCTTCGTTGACGGCGCCGATCATCGTGCGACATTGCCCGCGGTTTATAACCAGTATTTGCGTTGCAGTTCCGATCCTGGCTATCACCCCAAGCGGGAAGCAGAGCAGATGATTCTGCGCCCCCTGTTTTTCACCAGTTTTCTAATTGATGATTTCCTGGACGACAACGCTTTTTTCGGCGCCGAACGGATAATTCTGTCGAGCGCATCGAGCAAGACGGCGTATGGGACTGCGTTTTGCCTGTCGCAGCGAAAAGACATAGAAGTCGTCGGTCTGACATCAGCAAAAAATATGGATTTTGTGCGCAGCTTGGACTGTTATCACCAAGTCCTGACCTACGACGAAATCAGCGCATTGTCGCCAGCGGTAGCTAGCGTGTACGTCGATTTTTCTGGCAACGTTGACGTGCGGCGTGCATTGCACACGCAGATTGCCGATGGCCTGAAATACAGCGCATCCATCGGCGGCACAGACTGGCAACATTTGGGTAAGGTGGGTGATCTTCCTGGGCCACGCCCGACTTTATTTTTTGCACCTTCCCAGATTAAAAAACGCAGCAGTGAATGGGGCAGCGCGGTACTAATGGGTAAGCTCGCAGCGGCATGGCAGCTATTTATGGTGCCTGTCACGCGCGCCGATCAGCCGTGGTTACAGGTCGTAGAGGTTAACGGCGTTGCAGCGTCGCTCGCGGCGATGGCAGAAGTCATTTCCGGAAAAGCCAAACCGGAAGAGGGGCATGTGCTAAGTCTCAGCAACGCTGGTGCCTGAATCTGCCTAAACCTGAGGGCTGGGTGTTCCAGCGCGCTGCGACTGGTGACGCCGACTGTACCGCACGGCCCACCACACACACGCT
>JBBRGY010000307.1:0-4522 GCA_038223495.1 Burkholderiales bacterium
CATCATCTGTGCGGTCGTGAGCCACTGATAGTGCTCGACAGCGGCCTGCGTCACGTACGGCAACACGGCGTACGCACCACCGAACGTCACCAGCGCGGCCGAGGTGAAAAACTCCGCCATGTCAGTGAGCGTTTTGTTGCCCATTTGTATGAGCAGCGCATACGCCATCGCACCGAGCGCGATGAATATCGTGAGCACCAGCAGCGAATGCCGCCATGAAAAACGCGCATGCACCGGTGTCGGCGTATCGTCATCAATGACAGCGGGCGAATGCAATTTGGCTTTGCTACCACCGTGGTCACCGCTGATCCATTTTGGGCGTAGCTCACCTGTGATCCAGCCAACAAGGGCTGCGCCCGCGACGACCCAGGGAAAACCGATTTTCAGGAACGTCACCGCGACAAACGAGGCAACCGCCAGCGCCCACCACACCGCGTGATTGAGTGATTTGCTGGCGATGCGATACACGGCGAACAGCACCAGCGCGACCACAGCCGGCTTGATGCCCCAAAGCACGGCTTGCAAAATTGTCGTGTTGCCGAACGTAAGATAGCCCCACGCCAGCGCCATCATGATGATCGCCCCGGGCAGCACGAAGAGCCCGCCGGCAATCACGCCGCCCCAACTACGATGCATAAGCCAACCGATGTAGGTGGCGAGCTGTTGCGCTTCGGGGCCGGGCAACAGCATGCAGTAATTGAGCGCATGCAGAAAACGCTTTTCGCTGATCCAGCGATGACGCTCCACCAGCGCTTGCCGCATGATGGCGATCTGTCCCGCTGGGCCGCCGAACGAGATGAAGCCGAGCTTCAACCAGAAGCGCAACGCTTCTCCAAGCGGCGGCATTTTTGGCGCAGAAAGGGGTTTGTCGCTCATGCCGGTTTCCAGTTATGCTTTTCGTCCGTCGCGTCAAGTACCCAGCGGTAGAGCGCGTCATACACGGGCACCATCGCCTCAAGCATCGCGCGATCATCGTGAATATTTTTTGAAAATCCGAGCGAGATGGCAAGCAGTCCCGCGCTCTGCGGTGCGAGATTCAATGCGTCGGTGTCAGCGCCGCGCACGATGGTGGCGAGTCGATTCAATGCGGGGCTCTTCAGCTCAAACGTTCGCATGAAATTGTCGAACGAACACAATTCACCCTCGTGCTCCAACGGCGCGCCCGGAATGTCGTAAGCCACGGCATTGTTGGCTTTGGCGAAAGCAAATACTTCGTTCGTAGGCACATAGAAAAACTCGGCGCGTGGATCGATGAAACGACGTACCAACCACGGACATGCGATGCGATCAATCTTCGGGCGTGCGCGGGTAACCCAGCGGCTGACGGCCTCGCCGGTCACACCGAGATCAGGACGCTTCTTCACACGTGGCGCGTCGGTTTCCATCCATTGGTGCAAGCCGCCGTCGAGAAAGGTGGCGTTGAGGGATCGTTCGCGCAACGTCTCTGCACCGGTCTTGCTGACGTTGTGGCCGTGAACGCAATAAGTAACGACTGACGCTGCGTCGGTCAGCTCAGCAGGAGGCGTGTCGCCCGCGACGTAGTTCCAACGTAGTGCGCCGGGTATGAAATACTCGCTCGCGGCGAAGTCTTCCCCTTTGCGTACATCAACAAACAGCGGCGCGTCAGGCGTACCTATGAGACCCGACAAGACGGAGGACGAGGTGAGTGAGGGTAGAGGTGTGGCGGTGTCCATCGAGAACCTTTCGTGCCTTTTTCTGGCAGAGAGCGTTGCAGATTGGACGAGACACCGTCGAAAGCGATACAAAGAAAATCACATCGCTAATGGGTTCTGCGAATAACCCATGTGGAAAATCTTACACCAAACGGAATTTGCATCGCTTGTTTTGCAGTTCGACTAAGCCCAAACTCAGCGAGCAGTCGCCCCTGCGTTGATCGCTACTGGCGTTACCGAGCGTACGCCGAACACAATGCCGACGGTCACGAGCGCGAGGCCCAACAACAAATTCCAGTACAGCGGTTCACCAAGAAAAAACACTGCGCCCAACGCTGACAAACTTGGCACGACAGCAGTGATCATTGTGGAGCGAACGGGGCCGAACGTTTCGACCATGCGCACGAATGTGATGCCTGAAATTACCACCGATCCGATACCCTGCACCAGTCCCTGAAACACAATCTCGCTCCACGGTGCTTCGTGCAGATGACTGGCTATCACGCCTGACAAAGCAAGCACGATATACACCGGTACGAACGTGAACATGGCGAATACGCAAATCGCAATCGTCGCCGGGATCGCCGCGAGCGCGTATTTGCGCGTAAGCACGGTGTAGTAACTCCACGACAGTGATGCCGCCAGAAACAGCAAGTCGCCTTTCCAAACATCACCGCCATCAAACGCGTGCAACAGACTGGAGCCACCCACCAGCAAGCCGCCGACGATGATGAGGCTCAGCCCGATCCAGCGCCTGGCGCTGATGGCCGTGCCAATCACCACGAGAGCAATCATCGTAGTCCACAGCGGCAACATGCCAGGCAGCAGCACCGAACCATGAGCCGCTGGGGCGAACATAAATCCGCTGTAGACAAAGGTCGCGTAGAGCAGCGCAGCCGGTATTCCAATCTTGAAGGTTAAGCGCCACGGATAGGGCGACAGGCCGAGCCAGCCGCGCTCACTTTGTCCGCCTGCGCCGGTGACGGCATGATTGCGCACCCACCACCAGCCCCAGGGCAGCATGACGGCGCCCGCAGCGATCATGCGCACGAACGCGATGTCGAACGGCGTTAGCGTGCGGTGCGACATCGCGCGGGCGATGATGATGAAGCCAGTCCAGATGGCGACCGTGACAATCGCCGCAGCGATACCGATGGTTCGTTTCGAAAAATGCATTTCCGCAATTATCGGATGAGCCGCTCGACAGCAGAGTGCAATACACGCAGCCTAGAATGACTGGGTGTCATCTATCAAAACGGCAGTCTCTGCGGGCGCACTATTCGCCGCCACTGCGCAGTTCGGCTTTGCTGCCAAAGCCATCTTCATCAAGCTCGCCTACGCCGCGCAACCCGGGTTGGACGCGGTGACGCTGCTTGCGCTGCGCATGATTTTTTCGCTACCGTTCTTTTTGCTGATGGCGTGGTGGGCGCGTCGCGAGAGCAAAGGCGCGGCCCCCGTGCCGATGCAGCGACGCGATTGGGGGATGATTGTGTTCCTTGGTTTTATCGGCTACTACCTGTCGAGTTTCTTCGATTTTTTCGGATTGCAATTCATCAGCGCGGGCCTTGAGCGGCTAATCCTGTTTACCAACCCGACCATCGTCGTTGTGCTCTCGGCGCTGTTTCTGGCGAAGCCGATTTCGCGACGTGTCGCAGCGGCTTTGCTGGTGTCATACGTCGGTCTGGGCTTGGCGTACTGGCATGATTTGGTGATCACCAATGACACGAAGGCGCTCATTACGGGCACGGCGCTGGTGCTGGCCAGCGCGCTTTGTTATGCCGTTTACATGATGGTCGGCACCGGGCTCACGCGGCGCATCGGCAGCACGCGCTTCACGGCGTACATGATGCTGGTCGCAACAGTGTTCGTCATGACGCAGTTTTTCATCATGCGGCCGCTGTCGGCGCTTGATTTACCGATGAAAATTTACGCGTACAGCGTGTGTCTCGCGGTGTTTTCAACAGCGCTGCCCGTATGGATGATGGCCGAGGCGCTGAAGCGAATCGGTGCCAGCGATGCCTCAATGATCGGCACGATTGGCCCCGTGGTGACGATTTTTCTGGGCGCGATCTTTCTCGGTGAAGATGTTTCAGCGATGCAATTGGTCGGCGCGGGACTGGTGCTCGCCGGTGTGGCGATGATTTCGCTGGCGCGACCGAAGACTGCTCCGTTAGTCGTGATGCCGGATACGCCGCCGACGCGCTGACCGAGTTTACGTGCCGCTGAAGTGATTTTCAGGATGATTTAGGATCGCTAGAGCATTCAGCTTTTCGATAAAAGCACGTTTACACCGGGGATAGCGCAGATTTCTTGCCATAGTCGACTATTGCCAAAATAGCGGTCTAGCCCCTATAAAATGGTGCTTTTATCGAAAAGCCGCTAAATAATTCTGCGCTGAATCGGCGAGTGGCGATCAGTTTTTCTTCGCCCGCTGCCACTTGGTGATCGTCACCTGTTTGCCACGCGCCACGGTGAGCGTCGCCGGTGGCGTGCTCTTGGTGATTGTGCTGCCGCCGGCAATGGTGCCGCCTGCGCCAATGGTGACCGGCGCGACGAGCACGCAGTTCGATCCAATGTGAACGTCCGCCTCGATGACCGTGCGGTGCTTGTTCGCGCCGTCGTAGTTGGCGGTAATGCTGCCCGCGCCGTAGTTCACGCGCTCGCCAACCGTTGCGTCGCCGAGATACGCCAGGTGATTCGCTTTTGCACCCTTCGCGAGGGTTGAGTTTTTCACTTCGACGAAATTGCCAATGTGCACTTCGTCACCCAGCACAGCGCCCGGACGCAATCGCGCGAACGGACCAATCAGCGCGCCCTCGCCTACCGTACAGCCTTCGAGATGACTCATG
>JBBRGY010000308.1:0-4518 GCA_038223495.1 Burkholderiales bacterium
TAAAAGTCGGCGGCGAAACATGCAGGAATTTTCAGTAAGCCTCTAATTTTAACCCGATTCCGCCGAATTCGTCGAGCATCGCGAGCTCTTCCACCGAAAGGGTGGCACGAGCTAGTAAATCGGGGCGGCGCATCCAAGTGCGGATGAGCGCTTGTTTGATCCGCCAGTGGTTAACAGTGGCGTGGTCTCCATTAGCGAGTTCAATCGGAACTAGCTGAGCCTCTGACGAAGTAAGCGCATACTGCGGCCAATCCAGTTTGCCTTCGGAAAACGACTCAAACGTTGCCGATTCAGCGTCGCCCAACGCCCCGGGTAGCAGGCGAATGCAACTGTCGATTACCACCGCTGCGGCTAGCTCACCGCCCGAAAGCACGTAATCACCTACCGATACGATGGCGTCGACATTGGCGTCAATCCAGCGTTGGTCAATGCCTTCATAGCGACCCGCAACAAAGGTGATGTGTTTGCTCTCTGCGAATTCGCGGACGCGGTTTTGCCCCAGCGGCGCGCCGTCGGGGCTCAAAAATACTACGTATGATCGCTCGCCATGCCATGCGCTTGCTGCGGCCAGCGCGGCATCCAGCGGCGCAGGCATGAGCACCATGCCAGGGCCGCCTGCTGCGGGTCGGGCATCAATCGATCTTCGCGCATCGGTCGCGAAATCGTGCAGCGAGAAGCCCTGCCAGCGCCACAAACCCTGCTGGCGCGCACGCCCGGTGACGCCATAATCAAGCGCGTGTTCAACGAGTTCGGGGAACGCTGCGATCAATGAGATCGACAGCATGACTACTCCAGGCCTTCCCAGTCCACGTCAACACGACGTGCGGAAACATCCACCGAGCGCACGATAGCGTCGACGAAAGGAATAAGCTCATCACTCGGTGTCGAGTCAGACTCAGGTCGTTTGACCCGCAAAATCGGATGCGCGCCGGACTCAAAAATCTCGGTAATTTCGCCGAAAATGCGCTCGCCGTTAGTGCAGGTCAATCCAATCAGATCGATCCAGTAGTACTCACCTTCAGGCAATGGCGCGAAGTACGATTTATCGACGAAGATTTCTTTGTTGGTGAGCGTGGCGGCGGACTCTGGCGATGCAACGCCAGCTATTTCCGCGACGATACTTTCGCCATGTCGCCGCGAGCGGGTCACGACGTACTTCGTCGTCCCGATCACAACTTCCTTGGCCTTGAGTAAGGTCTGCGCGTCTTTCGAGTACGGATACCAGTGCAACGCACCCGTCAATCCGTAAGGACGACCGACTTTGGCTAATGCGATGAGGTTAGGCGTGGTAACGGACGCGTTCTCCACTTGTGTGACGGATGAAGCGATGGGAGCGATGCTTACAGCAGGCTCAACCATACTAATTTCTGGCTTCATCACACTACCGGCCATCGCGGCGCGCGATCATCATGATCCAAGCGCCGCAAGACAGCGGATTTACGCAGCGGCAACAGCAGGCGCAGCAGCTTTGGCAGCGCCCTTAGCCAAACGAGAAACCGTGTCCGACATTTGTGCGCCCTTGCTAGTCCAGTGCGTCAGACGTTCCTGAGCGATGCGCACATTCTCTGCGCCTTCTTTGCCTACCGGATTGTAGAAACCCAGACGCTCAATGTAGCGACCATCGCGACGGTTACGCGAATCGGCAACAACGATATTAAAGAACGGGGAACCCTTGGAACCACCACGAGAAAGACGAATAACGACCATGACGGTGTGCGCAGTCAAAAATTAAAGTTAGCCTGAAATTATAGCCCGGATTTGCCACGCTGCGGTGCAAAGCATTGACAATTAACTATATCGCCAGCTTCGACACAGCAAACATCAACCGCTGGAAATAGCACCCAACCGGAAAGGTCAGCAAAAAGCTTGGCCACCTGTCGCAATTCGGCGACTGGGTTGTGACGATGTTGCAACAGACTCGTAACTGAAGGGAAATGCCGAGCGACGACCTTTTTTCGCTCGATTTCCTATGGCTATAATCGTCTGGTCAAATCAGTGGTTATGACGTGCGAGAGACCCTCGCTCGGTATATTCTCTGAGGTGACTTAGTTAGAATCAACAGCAATTTGAGGCCGGGGCAAAACCCCGGCTTTTTTTTGTCTGCCATTCCATAAACGCTTAATAATCAATAGCTTAGCTAAGTCTCTAGGCAGTAAAAAGCGCAATAGATTCGACGTGTGCGGTATGCGGAAACATGTTCGCGACGCCCGCGCCCATGAGTCGGTAACCCTTTTCATGAATGAGAATTCCAGCGTCGCGGGCCAGCGTTGACGGGCTGCAACTGACATAAACCAGCCGTTCCAGCCGTCCGCTGGCGGCTTCCGGTAGCGCTTTGACAACCTGCACGGCACCGTCCCGCGGCGGATCAATCACCAGCTTATTGATGGGTCGTGCGGGCGTCGAGACGGTGTCAAACCAGTCCTCAGCGATCTCGAACAAATTCGCCACAGCAAAATCCGTTTTATTCGACAGCCCATTCAGTGCGGCGTTTTCACGCGCCCGGGCAATCAATCCAGCCGAACCTTCAATACCAAGGGTCGACGCGGCTTTCTGCGCAATCGGCAATGTGAAATTGCCCAGTCCGCAGAAAAGGTCAGCGACGTGATCGGTTGGCTGAATATCAAGCAACCGCATCGCGCGACGCACGAGCATAGCGTTGATGTGCGGATTCACCTGAGTAAATTCGGTGGGCTGAAAGCTGAAACGCAAGCCGAACTCGTCTAATTTGTAGCCCAGCGTATGTGCTTCTCCGGGCAACGGATGCGCCGTATCGGGGCCTTTCGGTTGCAAATACCACTGCACATGGTGCGCTGCGGCGAATGCACGCAGCAGCGTGAAGTCTCCTTCCGCCAACGGCTCCATATGGCGCAGCACCAGCATTGGCAGTCCATCGCCCTCAGCATATTCAATCTGCGGCAAACGGTCGCGAATGCTCGTGCTGCCGATCAAATCCCGGAGCGGGATGAGCAACGCCGAAACATGAGGCGGCAAGACGTGACATTCGCGCATGTCCGCAACAAAACTCGATTTCTTCTCGTGAAAACCGACCAGCACCGTATTCTTTTTCGCCACATATTTCACCGATATCCGCGCGCGCTGGCGGTAGCCCCAGTGCGGGCCTTCAATCGGAGAATAAACCTGCTCCGGCTTCACATTACCGATGTGCTTCAGGTTGTCTTCAAGCACACGCTGTTTGGCGGCGAGTTGCGCGCGAGCATCGAGGTGCTGCATGCTGCATCCTCCGCAAACCCCGAAGTGTGGGCAGGTTGGCGTCACACGCATCGCGCTCGACTTGACGATACGCTCAACCACTGCCTTTTCGAACGTCGGTTTGCAGCGCGTGATCCGCGCTTCGACAACTTCTCCAGCGAGTGCGCCCTCAACAAACACCGCTTTGCCGTCGTTGCGGGCAATGCCCTGGCCTTCGTGGTCGATGGATTCAATGGCAAGCGTGATGGACATAGTGGCAAGTTTGGATGCAGGTTTCAGCAAGGCGCAATTCTAGGCGGCTCGTCCAAGTTCACTTCGCCGCCTAAAATCGACGGCTATGCCTTGCATCCTAGCCATCGAAACCTCCGCGCACGTCGGCGCAGTTGCCATTCTGCGTGGCGAACGATGTAAAGAGGTGTTGGCGGTGGAGTCAGTCCGGGAAGATCAAAAGCTCTCCGCGTGGGTATTGCCCGCGATCAAACGCGTTATTGCCAATGCTGGTCTCACCAATGCGGCGATTGACGCCATTGCCTTCGGCGCCGGCCCCGGCAGTTTCACAGGCGTGCGCACAGCGTGTGCCACAGCGCAGTCTTTGGCATACGCGTGGAAGCGTCCACTCGTTACAGTGGATTCGCTTGAGGCTTTGGCAGAGATGTCATCGGCGTCAACGGTATGTGTTGTGCTGGACGCCCGCATGCGCGAGGTTTTCAGCGCTTCGTTTGCGCGTCAGGTCGACGGCGAACTAAAGCGAATCACAGCGACCGCCGTTTCGGCACCCAATGCCGTGATGGTTCCGGCTAATTCCGAGTTAATCGGATCCGGCGTGAACCTATTGTCAACGTCGCAAAACGTCGCGCTGGCAAAGACCGCAGAGGCAGGAGCTCATTGGGCACACGGCGTAGCTCGGGTCGCTGCACGCAAATTTGCGCGTGGCGAAATCACTGATCCGATGCATGCAGAGCCTATTTACGTCCGTAACAATGTTGCGCTGACCGAAGCCGAACGCCTAAGGGTACGTTTGTCCGATCAGCATCATATCAGGCACGCGAGTCGATGACATGAGCAGCCTGAGCTTTTCAACGGCCACCGTTCAGTTATTGAGTACGGAGGATATCGAGACCGTCGTGGAAATTGAGCGACTCTCGAACTCGCACCCGTGGACTGAGCGCAATTTTCACGAGGCGCTGGCGTCGGGCTACCTGTGCATCATTGCACGTGACCACGGAGCAGTGAGCGGGTTTGCAGTCGCTCGATTGTTGATGGACGAGGCCGAGCTGCTCTTGATCGCGGTCACGCCAGCAATGCGAC
>JBBRGY010000309.1:0-4517 GCA_038223495.1 Burkholderiales bacterium
CCCCGCATAGAAACGGTGCGCACCGACCAATCCCAACAACACGACGAGAAAAATCGCGACCAGGCGCGAACACCGCGAGGCGTTGGGATCGCGGGTAGTTCGGGTGATAGCTGATGCGCCGCGACGAATGCGGCTGTCCGCTTCCGAGAATCGCGCAATACGCAGTCCATTACCATCGTAGAACTCACGACTGATGATGCGTACGCCATCGAGCAACACCCAAAGCAAAAGCGGCACTAAAAAAACTGGCACGCCGCCGCTCAAAATTGAGAGCACACCCAACGCCGTTTGCACCGCGCCCGTGCGCCGGTGGCCGACATAAATTCGGTGGCCGCCGAGCCAGCCGACAAACAGCGCAAGAAGGCCGACCGTTTGCGTGTAATACGGCGAAATAGTCGCGTCCGAGTCCAGCTCAACTTCGCTGGCTACCATCGCTGGCGGAACCTTCGGCACGCGCAACAACGCACGCACGCCCGTCGGCGCGTTAGGTTCAACAATCAGCTCGCTGGTGTCGCCGTAGAGCATTTTCAGCCGCTCACGCGTATTAGCCAAGCCGATTCCCGTTCCGCCGGTATCGGCACCGCCGAGCCCAAGTCCGTTGTCCGCTACCAACACTTCAATCTGCTCGCCGACCTGACGCACCTGAATGGCAATCGTACCGCCTTCGCGTTTCGGCTCAAGGCCGTGTTTGATCGCGTTTTCGACCAACGTAGCGATCATCGTGGGCGGCAGGCTGATGCTGTTTAATTCGGCGGGAACACTGATCGTGTAGTTCAGACGATCTCCCATGCGAATTTTCAGCAGATCAAGATACGCGGTGACCACTTCGACTTCGCGACCGAGCGTGGACGTGGTCTCGCGCATCGTCGGCATGGCCGCGCGCAAGTAAGAAATCAGTCGCTCCAGCATGTGGCCTGCTTGCGGCGGATCGATCTCCTGAAGCGCCTGAACGTGCGCCAGCGTATTGAACAGAAAGTGCGGCTCCACCTGCGCCCGCATCACCATCAAACGCGCCTCGGCGAGCTGACGTGCATAGCTTTCGCTGCGCTCGCGCGACTCGGCGATCACCGCGCGTTGTTCACCGCGCGCGGCGCGACCGGCAAATGCGCGCGCTAGCAGCATCAAGAAAAACAAGATGATCAGCACGAGCAGTGACACCGCACCAAAGATGAATTTTTCAGCGTCGCGGGCGACCGTGGACTGAATAAGCTTTCGCGTTTCCGGATCAAAATTGACAGGCTCAACAGCGGCTTTGCCATTGAAATCGAGGAGCGCTTTCTTGCCGAACAGGTTGATGGTGACCGTCACTTCATCTTTCGCTTTGGCGCCCGGTTTGTCGCTCGTGTCGCTGGCAAAAGCTTCAGTGTGACTTTGCAACTCTTTGAGCTGCTCAATACTTTCCTGAA
This sequence comes from Burkholderiales bacterium, assembly GCA_038223495.1. Taxonomy (GTDB): domain Bacteria; phylum Pseudomonadota; class Gammaproteobacteria; order Burkholderiales; family Casimicrobiaceae; genus Casimicrobium. The sequence goes on from JBBRGY010000309.1 coordinate 1,407, forward strand.
GGCCTTCAATTTTGGTCGCGAGTTGCTCGACCTTATCGCTGGCGTCTGGGCTGTCAAAGTTTGTGCGCAGCTTGACAGCCGCCTGCTCCAGGGCGCGTGAGCCAATCTTGATTTGCTCCTGCTGGCTATCGATGAGCGCCTTGAGTTCGGCGGCGCTCTTGACGGTGATTTCGTGGGACGGCGCAGCGCGCTCGCGATTGATGTCGGCAATCGCGTCATCAATTTCACGAACGACGGCAGGGTCGTCGGAAATGAAGCGGAATCCAATCAAACCTGTGCGCGCGCGCTCGAGCACCTGCTTTTGAATCGCGTATTTGAACTCCTGCTGCGCGGCAGGCGATTTCAATTGCTGTTTCAAGCGGATCGAATCGAACGGCAGGGTGAACAGCGCCATCGACACCAGCACAATGAGCCCACCAACCACCAGACGCCACCACGGCGTGCCACCAAAGCGCTTCCAGCTGCGCTGACCGAGCGTTGGCGGAAGCTCAACGCGCTCAGTGGCAGGCGCAGCAGCAGCAGCAGTTATGGCTTGGTTCAAAACGGGCGGCGGGGACGTGTTCATCGCATTCACGGCGGTCACAATCGTGTCAATCTACATTGCGACGAAGTTTGCCACCGTCAGCAAGGGATTGCGCGAGCGCTGCGACGGAACGGAGGCGAGATGGATCGGTGACGGGTGGTTTTCTACTGAGAGCTAACAGCTTTTTCGCCAAAGGACCGCTTTACTGGGGCTAGACCGCTAAATATCGGAAAATCGATAATGCCAATTTTTCGCTATTAGCCCCCGTACAACCGACGCTCTACGTAAAAGCTGTAAGCTATTTCTTAGCCGGATTCGGCGAAAAAAGCTCGAACTTGTTCGGCTTATTAGCCCACTCATCCGCGTCGAGTGGTGCCGCCTTTTTGCGCGAAATATTCGGCCAGATCACTGCATATTCGGCGTTCAGCTTGTTCCACTTCTCAGCGCTGTCGGAATCAGGCTTGATCGCGTCTACGGGACACTCGGGCTCGCACACGCCACAGTCAATGCACTCATCTGGGTGGATGACGAGCATGTTCTCGCCTTCGTAGAAGCAATCCACGGGACAAACGTCCACGCAGTCGGTGTATTTGCATTTGATGCAGCTGTCGTTTACGGTGTACGTCATGAGGCTGGTGTCCACGCGGAAAATGCGCGGCGCGCGATAAATGAGTTGATATTTTGCCGCACTCGCGGGCAATCCATGCGCCGCACAGGGTTTCCCATGCGCTATATCAACATTGCTGGCCCCGTCGTATCAACATACGCGTCGAACCCAATCATAGAAATCACGTGCGTTTCAACGGCTTTGATCGTGGCCGGATCGCATCGCGAGAAGAGAAGGCTTAATTCGGTTCAGGTCGATCAGATCGCTACTCGTTCAACAATCTCGATCCAGAACCAATGTCATTGATGTTGACGGTCTGACTGGCCGCATATTAGTTGCACGCATCAAATCGTCGGCCACTTCTTCTGTCGTTTGTACACTTCGTGCACTACAGGCGAACGGCCCGTGTCCTGCATTTTGGCTGCGATGTCTTTTCCCGCCTGAATCATCTCCGGACGAATCTCAGCTTCCTGATTGCTGGTGGATTGATCTGCTTCGTGCGGAAGCTTGGGTACGGGCTGCTGCAATATTTCGACTTCTAAATCTGAATTGAGCAGTACAGACGATTGTTGCATCCGGCTATCGATGTGTTTGTTGTGTTGATTCGTGGTCATGGTATTCCTCACAGTGAATATTGTTAATTCAGATTGCCTTTAGCTGAACACCTCATTGCCTCAACTTGGCACGCATCTCAAAGGTATCCAGACAAACAGATTCCGCCTGCCCGACTCGTTCTCAACAAAGGCGGCTAGATTTGCGCGCCGCGATGCCCGAAACCGTTTTTAGCGAGAAAGCGAGTGCAAGCAACCAATGCGGGGCAGGCCGGGTGACCAGTTATTGGCAATCTATTAAACGAATGGCGCTCTAGATGCGAACGGCGGCGCTTCACGCGCCGCCAAGTACCCCGTCCAAGCATTAAACCTCGCTCAACTGTTCAGGCAATGTCGGTGCTTAATCTGGACTGCGCAAACGCTCCCAAGCGTCATGCGCCGCAGGCCGAGCGTCATTCCACTCCAATGTGGACAGACCACGCGACGACGGCCAGTCGCGTGAAAGATCACTCTCGACGTCCTCAAAGCGCATGTCTACGTTCCCGGCATACCGGTTGACGCCAAACGCATAAGCAGGGCCGTAGTCGTCGTAGTTCTTTGTGCGATCGATGTACGGGCGATTGATGTAGTTGCTGCGCCAATACAAATCCTCTCTCGTCGGATTGATAGATTCCGCTACCGCCTTACCGGCTAGCCCGCCGACAATCGCACCAACAGCAGCACCGACAACCGTGCCGACCGGCCCCACAACACTACCGGTCACGGCACCCGCCAATGTGGCCGTGGCCAAACCGGCAGCTACGCCACCGGCTGCTGCACCGACACCAGTTCCCACAGGATGGGCGCCTGGCGTACCGGTAAGTGGATCGCGATTGGCATCCGCTGAGTCCAGCTGTTCTGCATCGCGAATTTCTTTTGTTCTCTGATCCATGAGCATCTCCTTCAAGATTAGATTAGTTACAGACATCTGGAGGTTTAAACACCAGATGTTGTGGTCACTGATGAAAGTTTGTGACACGAAAATTTTGCATCCGAGTCGGCAGCACAAATGTCGGCGCGACTAAGTTGTCGTTGTAGGAAAAACACGCATGCAGTCGTCGCAATAATTTTTTGGCCGTGCAGGGAAAACCGGTGCAATTTAGATGTGACGACCAGTCACTTCGTTGGAACTTGAATTCAAAAAAAGAACCACCCAGGTGGTTATTTTTCATTTCCCTTCCATAGTTAGCCGAGTGATGCACCGCGTGGTAGCGGCGTGAAATGCGATGCGCTGACTTGAGACTCATTCAAGTGCAACTGGCTAAAGCCGAACGCCGGTGAATGCGTCATCCAAAGTCAATTCACAGGTTTGGCATCAAAAAAAGGCACGGATCTAAAAACATGAAACAACTCCCTCCGCACGTGGCAACCGAACCCAATAGGACAACAAT
>JBBRGY010000310.1:0-4509 GCA_038223495.1 Burkholderiales bacterium
ATGGCGTGCCCGGTGTCACCGGCCTATCCGCCACCGTTAAAGGCTCAACCCGTGAGGGCGATATCACTCTTGGAGCGGTCGCAAGCACCGGTAAAGGTGCAAAGCCTGCTGTTGCTCCGACAGTACTCGATTTTGGCAAACACTTTAGCGCGCCACTGTCGTTTGACACGCTACGTGGCTCGCTCAAATGGGCGCGAAAACCGGATTCGTCTGGGACCGCCGGGGCCGTCATGACGCACATCGATGTCGCGTCGCTTGCGTTTGAGAACGCCGATCTCGCTGGAACCATAAAGGGCACCTGGCACAGTGACGCGTTGGGTCCAGGCATTGCGAATTTGACCGGGTCGCTTTCGCGTGGCGATGTCACCGCGACATACCGTTACCTGCCAGCCACGCTATCGGAACATACGCGTACGTGGTTGCAACAAGCCGTGCTTGCTGGCAAGGTGCAGGAAGCGCAGTTCATGGTCAAAGGGCCGCTATGGCATTTCCCGTTCCGTAATGATCGTGAAGGCGTGTTTGAGATATCCGGACTGGTCAAAGGGGGCGTACTCGACTACGCTGATCATTGGCCGCGCGCTGAAAACATTGATACCCGGCTCGTGTTTCACGGCACCAGTATCACCGGTCAAGTGGCATCCGCGACGATTTCGGGGGTGCCGATTGCCGCGACCAATGTGAAGCTCGACGATACTGCTAGCGATTCGCCAAAGCTTGAAATTCGTGGCAGTGCGTCGGCTCCTGTGAATGACTTCTTGCGGTGGGTGGTTGCGAGCCCGGTCAATGGTTGGCTCGATGGTTTTTTGCAAACGGCAAAAGGCGGTGGCAATGGACGCCTCAACCTGTCGCTGATGTTTCCACTAGAAGCGATGGACAAAACACGCGTTAGTGGTGAATTTGTGTTTGCTGGCAACAAACTTGAGCTCGGCGGCGACATTCCACCGCTCGACAACGTTAACGGAAGCATTCGCTTTTCTGAAGCTGATTTCCGTAGCGAAAACGTGACAGCAGAGGCGCTGGGCGGTCCGCTTAAAGTGGCGATCACAACCGACGCTGGACGCATCAAAACACAGGCCTCGGGTTCGGCAGCATTCGAGCGGGTTCGAGAACGATTTGCCTATCCGGGACTTAGTCAGTTAGGCGGTCAAGCGCAGTGGCAGTTGGAAACGACGCAGCTCCGTAAGGGCGGTGGTAGCTCCACTTCGTCACCTGACGCCACAATGAATCTGAATATGACCACGGTGCAACCAAAGTGGCCACTAGACGGCGTATTTCAGGTAAACGCCGCGATGCGCGATGCCACGTTGCCTATGCACATTAGCGTCCAACGCACTACGCTTGACAAGGGCCGTGACCGCTTGACAATCGAAGTGCCGGGGCAGCTGCACGCGATTCTTGAGCGCAGTGCTGCCAATGCGACCGAGGTTCGGGTTGTGGAACGTGCAACGCTTGATATCGGCACCCAGAAAACCGCACTTCCCGCGCGTGGATATGCGTTACGTGGCGATGTGCTTAAGCTTGATGCAGACGCTGCGATTGCGTTTTTGAACCATCCGTCCATCGTGGGCAAGCAGAGCGTCGGCGGACTGCCGTCTGAGAGCACCAGCGCTGATTTTGTCAACGTCAATTTGCGTGCGACAGAAGCTATTCTTTACGCTCATAAATTCAACGATGTCACGTTGCGGGTGCAGCCTGTCGGCCAGCGCTGGCGACTGGCACTTCGCAGCAAAGAGGCCACGGGTGTCATCTCGCTCGACACCGCTGCGGACACTGGCGTGGTCGAGTCAGTGTTGATTCGGTTGCAGCGCCTTTCGTGGCCAACGCCGGTGCCAAATTCAGCGCTCGTGAACGCGACTGAAACGGCGTCTCCCAGCGCTGATAATCAACGTTGGCCGAAGCTTGATTTGACAGCCGATGTGTTCGTCAGCGAAGGGCGCGAATTGGGGAAACTCGAAGTGAGAGCACAGCCCGCCGTTGACGAGTGGCGCATCGAGCAGGTGAAACTCACCAACGCCGATGGCACCATTGAAGCGAAGGGCCGGTGGCGGCCGAAAGGTGGCTCTGCAGCGAGCGGTGACACCGCCGTTGACGTCGCATTGAAGTGGGGCGATGCCGGAAAATTCATGGCCCGATTTGGCCTGCCAAAAGGAGTGGATCGTGGTGCCGGCACGCTCACCGGAGCGATCAGTTGGGCCGGAAGTCCAGCGCAATTTTCGTACGCGAAATTAGGTGGCAAATTCACGCTAGAAACGGCACAAGGCCGGTTCACCGAGATGGAGCCGGGCATCGGTAAATTGCTCGGCGTTTTGTCGCTTCAAGCCATCCCGCGCCGCTTGTCACTTAATTTTGATGATCTGTTCGGCAAGGGGCTGGCATTCGATGAAATAAAGGCTGACGTTGCCATTAATCAAGGTATCGCCAGTACCGAGAGTTTCGCCATCTACGGTCCATCATCGCGTGTACAGATTCGCGGCAGTGCAGACATGAATCACGAAACGCAAGACCTTCAGGTGCGCATTTTTCCAAGCTTGTCGACCGCTACAGCAATTGGCATCGGTTTCGTCACAGCGAACCCAGCGATTGGCGCAGCGGTGCTGCTGGGGCAGAAGATTGCCAAGGATCCGATTGAGCGTTTCCTAATGCGCGAAATTGAGGTGAAGGGTACGTGGGCCAATCCGAACGTCAAGCAGTCGGGCGACACGCCGGTCAGCGCTGCCGTTTCGCGTGTACCCTAGCGGCAAAATTGGGCTGATTTTTTTGATCGTTACCGTGCACCTTTGAGCAGCACGAGCACTGCGCCGCTCCCGCCGCCGTTCGGTCGCGGCTCACAATAGGCAAGCACCTCGTCTTTTAGTTGCAACCAGCGCCGAACCTTGTTGCGCAGCACAGGTATTTTTTGGTGACTGGACAGTCCCTTGCCGTGAATGATGCGCAGGCATCTCCAGTCTGCGGCGCGCGCTTTGCGCATGAACTCCATCAACGCTTCGTGCGCTTCATCCTGAGTGTGATGGTGCAGATCAATTTCGGCGTTGATCGTCCATTGTCCACGCCGCAATTTGCGCAGCAGATCGGGACTCACGCCAGCTCGCAAGAAACTCTGCTCGTCCTCAATGTCCGCACCGATGTCCCAACTCATCGGACTTGGATAGAGCGCAAGTTGGCTCGTAACGAGCGCGGCTTGCTCGTCGGCGTCACGATGTACCGGGTTAGGTTGCGGCTGGGCACGGCGGACATTGGCGGTCGGAATTTGCGCTAGCGGAACCGCATCTTTAACGACCGTTCGGAACAGTTCACGATCCTTTTCGCTAGGCGCTTTGTATTCGCTCCAAGGGCGAAAATAATCAGCGAAGCTCAGTTCTTTCTCCGTAACGGCTGGTGGGGAGTGGTCGGATGTGGACGACTCGCTGGCACGCGCCGCAGCTCGTCGCTCGTGGCGTGACAGCTTGCGCTCTGTTTTTATTAGCGCAGCGAGTTCTGAGAGATCTTTTCCAAAGCCTGTCACGACAACTCCATGACAAAAAAACTTGAGCGCTTGAGCGCCGTTACAGCAGCCGCGAATGCCGTGATTGCTGTAGTCACTGTAGGGCAAAGTGTGACAGGCTTCCGCAGCACGTCACACGCGCCTACGGGTTGCGACTACCCGTGCAGCGCTTCGAGATAAGCCTGAGAATCCAGCGCCGCCATGCAGCCTGTGCCAGCGCTGGTTACGGCTTGACGATAGACGTGATCGGCAACGTCGCCTGCTGCAAATACGCCCGCAATATTGGTCGACGTTGCGCCGCCTTCAGTACCCGTTTTGACTTTAATGAAGCCGCCCGCCATATCGAGTTGGCCTTCGAAGATGCTGCTATTGGGTGTATGTCCAATCGCGATGAATAGGCCCGGTGCTTTCACTTCCTGCGTGCTGCCGTCCTTCATGCTCTTCAGGCGAACGCCGGTGACGCCGGAGGTGTCGCCAAGTACTTCGTCAACATAGTGATCCCAGATCACGCTCATGTTGCCGCTCTTCGTTTTTGCCATGAGGCGATCCACCAGAATCGCTTCCGCCTTGAATTTATTGCGGCGATGTACGACGGTCACGGACTTGGCAATGTTCGATAGATACAGTGCTTCCTCGACAGCGGTGTTACCACCACCCACGACGACGACGTCCTGACCTTTGTAGAAAAAACCGTCGCACGTGGCGCAAGCCGATACGCCTTTGCCGTGGAATTTCTCTTCACTCGGCAGACCGAGATATTTGGCTGATGCACCCGTGGCAATGATCAATGCGTCGCAGGTGTACTCACCACTGTCACCGACCAGACGCTTCGGTGTTTCGTTGAGATACGTCGTGTGAATATGATCAAAAATAATTTCGGTGCCGAAGCGCTCGGCATGCTTCTGGAAGCGCTCCATCAGCTCTGGACCCTGCACGCCGTCAGCGTCAGCGGGCCAATTGTCGACTTCAGTTGTGATCGTGAGCTGACCGCCCTTTTGCAGGCCAGTGAGGAGCACAGGCTTCAGATT
>JBBRGY010000311.1:0-4502 GCA_038223495.1 Burkholderiales bacterium
ATTTGCGTCCGGTCGTCGTTGGCTTCGGGCCGTGCGGAATCATGTCGGCGCTGATCCTTGCGCAAATGGGCTTGCGGCCGATCATTCTGGAGCGAGGCAAAGTGGGCCGCGAACGCACGCTCGATACCTGGGCGTTATGGCGAAAAAGTGAGTTGAATACCGAGTCAAACGTGCAATTTGGCGAGGGCGGCGCGGGTACGTTTTCTGACGGGAAGTTGTGGACGCAGACGAAGGATCCCAAACACTACGGTCGCAAAGTGCTGCAAGAGTTTGTCGATGCCGGTGCGCCGGAGGAGATTTTGTATGTCAGCAAACCCCACGTCGGCACCTTCAGGTTGGTGAAAATGGTGGAGCACATGCGCGCCACGATCATCTCACTCGGCGGTGAATTTCGCTTTCAGCACAAGGTCGTGGATGTTGAGTTTGACGCAGTTGCGTCTGCCGATTCAGCGAAGCAGATTCGCGCCGTCGTGACCGAAAACGCCGAGGGGAAGCGCGAGACGCTACGCACTGACCATGTCGTTCTCGCCATCGGGCACAGCGCGCGCGATACTTTCAAGATGCTGTTTGATCGCGGCGTGCACATCGAGGCTAAGCCATTCTCCATCGGTTTTCGCATCGAACATCCGCAAGTCCTTATTGATCGCGCACGCTTTGGCCCGAGCGCGGGCAACGCCATCCTCGGTGCGGCTGATTACAAGCTTGTGCATCACGCATCCAATGGTCGCTCGGTGTACAGCTTTTGTATGTGCCCCGGCGGTACCGTGGTGGCGGCCACGTCTGAGGAGGGCCGCGTGGTGACCAACGGCATGAGCCAATATTCGCGCAATGAGCGCAACGCCAATGCGGGCATCGTCGTAGGTATAACACCTGATGACTATCCCGGACATCCTCTGGCTGGCATCGCGTTTCAGCAACAGTGGGAGAGCCGAGCTTACGAGTTGGGTGGACGCAACTATTACGCACCGGCGCAACTCGTGGGGGACTTTGTGGCGGGCGTTGCTTCGACCGCACTCGGAGACGTCGAGCCGAGCTACAAACCGGGCGTGACATTGACTGATTTAGCTAGCGCGTTGCCAGACTATGCGGTGACCGCTATACGTGAGGCAATTCCGGCGTTTGAGAAGCAGATTCCCGGATTTTTCATGGCGGATGCAGTGCTCACGGGCGTTGAAACGCGCACCAGTTCGCCGATTCGCATCACGCGGCGTGATGACGATTTGCAGAGTTTAAACGTGCGTGGCCTGTTCCCGGCGGGCGAGGGCGCGGGTTACGCGGGCGGGATCATGTCAGCTGGAATCGACGGAATTCGCGTGGCCGAGGCTGTTGCGCAGAGCATTGTTGGCCGCAAGTAGCAGCGAAGGCCACATCTACGCTTTCACGTCTGCGCAATTCGCGTCTAAACTGTCGTTTGGTCAACAGTTTTAGTAGCAGGTCGTATCCATGGCTGGCTGGTGTCTCGAAGGGGCGACTTACAAAAGCGAAGATGGGTTGATCCCCATTTCACGCTTCCCGTTCGTGTTAGGTCGCGATGCCGGTTGCGATCTGCCGATTACGTCTGCTGAAACGTCACGTCAACATGCGGTGATTGACCTGGATATCGGCGGTTGCCTGCGCTTGACTGATCTCAACAGTGCTAACGGAACGTTCGTCAATCGCGCGCAGATTTACGGTTCGGTTTTGCTGGCAGACGGCGATGTGGCGCACTTTGGTACGATCGAGTTTCGCGTGCGACACGTCGAACAAAAAGTGTTTGACGCACTCGGTATGTCCAACAGCGACAAGACCGTGCTGGTAGGACACCAACCACTACTAAGCGAGCACTTTGTAATGTTGGAACGGCAGTTCCTCGACATGCTGAAAGCCCGTGATGTCCGCGCAGTTCTCCAGCCGATAGTCCACGCTCGTGATGGTCGACTCAGAGCGTTTGAAATCCTTGGGCGCGGTCAGATACCGGAGTTGCCGCAGACACCGATTGACATGTTTGTCATGGCGGGACGACTTGGAAAAGAGGTGGAATTGAGCGAAGCGTTCCGATGGGCCGGGTTGATGTCAGCTGCGACGTTCGCACCGAATGCGACACTTTTCGTGAACGTGCATCCGCGCGAAATGTTCACCGAGCCGTTGTATCGATCCATTAGCTTGCTGCGTGCGATGGTGCCGACTGCCCAGATTGTGATCGAGATTCACGAAACGGCCGTCACTCAAATCGCCGATGTGAAAGCTATGGCATTGCGGCTGCAGGAAATTAATGTCCAGTTTGCGTACGACGACTTCGGCGCGGGACAGGCGCGGCTCGTCGAGCTGGTTGACGCGCCGCCGCATTACGTAAAGTTTGATATGGGATTGATCCGCGACATTGATCGGGCAAGTCCGAAAAAGCAGCAGCTCGTTTCGCAACTGGTGCGAATTGTTCATGATGTTGGCGCCATTGCGCTGGCAGAGGGTGTTGAAACACCTGCTGAAGCGCACATCTGCGCCGTGATGAACTTTGATTTGATACAAGGCTACTTGGCCGGTAAACCGATGCAACCCGAGCCGGGCTGGCCCTATCCTCCCGGCTACGTTGCGACCGCGATAGGCGAGGTCACAACGACCATCACCCTACCGCACTAACTGGATCGTTTTTTTCAAGCCATCGCAGCTTGTTGTGCTGCGATCACTTCTACTCGAACCTGCTCGGTCAGTTCTGCTTTGAGTTCGGCAAATGCAGGCGTGGTTTTCACCGAATAATGCCTTGGATGCGGCATCGGCACTTCAAGATTCAGTTTGATACGTCCCGGTCGAGCGCTCATCACTACGACGCGACTGCCCATAAACACGGCCTCGTCGATGTCGTGCGTCACGAATAGCACGGTCTTTTTCTCCGCCTCCCAGATGCCGAGCAACAGCTCCTGCATCAGCTCGCGCGTCTGATGATCCAGTGCGCCGAACGGCTCGTCCATGAGGAGCATTCGCGGATCATTTGCAAGCGCACGAGCGAGTGCCGTGCGTTGTTGCATGCCTCCCGAGAGCTGTTTCGGAAAGTGAGTTTCGAATCCGCGCAATCCCACCTTTTGAATAAATGAGTGTGCGATTTCCAGTTGCTGCGCACGCGCTAAATTACGCTCTCGCAGCCCGAAGCAAACGTTATCCAGCACCGTAAGCCACGGGAACAAGGTGTAGCTCTGAAATACCATGCCGCGATCAGCGCCCGGACCGGCGATGCGTTTGCCGTCGAGCATCGCTTCACCAGATGTCTGCTGGTCGAGCCCCGCCACGATACGCAAAAGAGTGCTCTTGCCGCAGCCAGAAGGGCCGAGAATGGTGATGAAGTCGTTTTCAATGACTTCCAGATCGGTGGCTTGAAGGGCGACAGTAGGGGGGCGACCGGCCGATTCGAAACTGCGTGAGATGCCACGTACCGAGAGAATGCTCATTGCGCTACTTCCCCAAAGCGGCCCAAGGGAACAGCTTGCGATTGGCGAGCTTGAATAGCAAGTCGCTTGCCAGCCCAATCAGTCCGATCACGATGATGCCGAAGATAATCTGGTCGGTTGCGAGCAGCGATTGACTGTCGGTGATCATGTGACCAATACCGCTTGACGCGCCGATGAGTTCGGCAACGATCACATACGTCCACGCCCAGCCGAGCACCATGCGTAGGATCTCAGCGATTTCAGGTGCGGCTCCGGGAATGAGCACTCGACGGACCAGGCTTGAATCGGATGCACCCAGCGTGTATGCGGCCTCCACAAGGTCACGCCGGGTATTGCCCACCGCGACGGCGATCATTAGCACCAGTTGAAAGAATGCGCCGATGAAGATGACGGCAAGCTTTTGTGCCTCGCCGATACCCGCCCAAAGAATGAGCAGAGGAATAAAAGCCGACGCAGGCAGGTAGCGCGCGAACGAGACAAACGGTTCAAAGAACGCCTCAATGGGCTTATACGCACCCATCATCACGCCTAGCGGCAATGCCAGTACTGTCGCAATCAGAAAGCCGCCCAAGACACGACCCACGGTCATACCGATGTCGGTTGCAAACCCCATTTCAGCAAGTAACGTGTAACCGCTTTTGACCATCATGATCGGGTCTGCGAGGAACGTTTTTGAGACGAAGCCACCGAACGTAGCCACGGCCCATACGGCGACAAACAGAACAAAGAATGAGATGCCGAGGGCGATGCGGGCAGCGGGGGCGACGGGGGTGAGGGGTTTCATGTTTAGGCGGTTCTCAGCGCGTTGCTCCCTCCCCTTCAAGGGGAGGGGCGGGGTGGGGATGGTTTTTCAATGGGGTGTGATCCACGCTTGCGAAAAACTATCCCCTACCTAACCTCCCCCTTGAAGGGGGGAGGAAGTGGCGCAGCTACTTGATAAACCGCGTATCAGCCAATTTCGTGAGATCAGGAATTGCTTTAATCACGCCGGCTTCAAGCAATAAATCCGCGGCTTCTTTAGTGAATTGGGCGTGCTCGCCAGCGAAAAATTTCTGATTTGCAGCCTTATCCTGCCAGCGCAGG
>JBBRGY010000312.1:0-4497 GCA_038223495.1 Burkholderiales bacterium
AATTCGCTTAACGAATACATGGAAAAGCTCGATGGCGAGCCCGCTGACAACCTGTATGAACTGGTGATTGGCAGCGTCGAGAAATCGTTGATTGCGGATGTCCTCGGACGCGCACGCGGCAATCAATCGGAGGCGGCGAGCATGCTCGGCATCAACCGCAACACGCTGCGCGCAAAGCTCGATAAATACAAAATCAAAACGAACTAAACATTGGTATGAACCGCAAGATCACGCGCGCCCTTCTCTCAGTTTCCGATAAAACCGGCCTTCTCGACTTCGCTAAGTCGCTCGCAGCTCATGGCGTAGAACTTCTATCCACTGGCGGAACCGCCAAGCTCATTCGCGATGCCGGCCTCAACGTGATTGACGTTGGCGACTACACCGGCTTCCCGGAAATGCTCGATGGACGCGTGAAAACCTTGCACCCGAAAGTGCATGGCGGCATCCTCGCCAATCGTTTGTTACCCGATCACATGAGCGCGGTTAAGGGCGCAAACATTCCGCTCATTGATTTGGTGGTCGTCAATCTCTATCCGTTTCGTGAAACCGTCGCCAAGCCCGGTTGCTCACTCGAAGACGCGATTGAAAATATCGACATCGGTGGCCCGACGATGGTGCGCGCCGCAGCCAAGAACTGGGAAGGCGTTGCGATTGTTGTTGATGGTGGCGACTACGCTGCGCTCACTGCCGAGATGAACGCGAATGCCGGTGCGTTGTCACGCAAGACGCGTTTTTCACTCGCGAAAAAGGCGTTTACGCATACTGCCGCATACGACGCAGCTATCGGCAACTATCTGACGTGCCGCGAACTCGAAGGTGAGCCGCGCGCTTACCCCGACGTGTTAACGCTGCAATGGACTAAAGCGCAGGACATGCGCTACGGTGAGAATCCGCATCAAAGCGCCGCCTTCTATCGCGACGAAACGCCCGCAGAGGGCACGTTATCAAAGTACACGCAGCTGCAAGGCAAAGAGCTCTCCTACAACAACGTGAGCGACGCCGATGCTGCGTGGGAATGTGTGCGCTCATTTGCTGATACTTGCTGCGTCATTGTTAAACACGCCAACCCGTGCGGCGTCGCCTTGGGCGAGTCACCGCTCGCGGCGTACACACTCGCGCTAGCGACCGATCCTACCTCGGCATTCGGCGGGATCATCGCATTCAATCGCACCGTTGATGCGGCCTGCGCTGAAGCCGTAAGCAAACAGTTTCTTGAAGTGTTGATTGCGCCCGAATTCACACCGGAAGCACTGGCGTTACTCGCGAAGAAAACAAATGTTCGCGTGCTAACTGTGCCAATGAAATCGTTGTTCGACAGTGCCAATGTGCTGGAGATGAAGCGCGTTGGCGGGGGCCTGCTGGTGCAGAGTCCAGACACGCACAAGCTCGATCCGAACGCATTGAAAGTCGTAACTACCAAAGTACCCGATGCGCAGCAACTGAAAGACATGCAGTTTGTCTGGCAAGTCGCACAGTTCGTGAAATCGAATGCGATTGTGTTTGCTAAAGATGGGCGGACGCTCGGTATCGGCGCTGGGCAAATGAGTCGTCTTGACTCAGCGCGAATCGCAAAGATCAAGGCGGAGCACGCAGGATTAACGCTTGCTGGATCCGTCGTGGCGAGCGATGCATTTTTTCCGTTCCGAGATGGTCTTGATGTCGTGATCGATGTTGGCGCTGTCGCCGTCATCCAACCCGGCGGCAGCATGCGTGACGACGAAGTGATCAATGCAGCGAACGAACGCGGTGTTGCGATGGTGACCACTGGCATTCGCCATTTCAGGCACTAAACCATGAAAATTCTGGTCATCGGCGGCGGCGGTCGCGAGCATGCGTTGGCATGGAAATTAGCGCAAAGTCCGCGCGTGCAAAACGTCATCGTCGCACCGGGAAATGCGGGTAGCGCCACTGAATTCAACTGCGAAAACGCGCTCGCGAACAACGTCGAGCAATGGGTAGCGTTGGCAAAGAATGAAAAAATCGCGATGACTATCGTCGGTCCGGAAGCGCCTTTGGCTGCCGGCGTGGTTGACGCATTCCGCGCCGAAGGGCTAAAGATCTTCGGCCCAACGCAAGCTGCGGCGCAACTCGAATCATCCAAAGACTTCTCCAAGGCGTTCATGAAACGCCACGGCATTCCGACGGCTGCATACGAAAGCTTCACCGACGCACAAGCCGCGCACGATTACGTCAACGCCAAAGGCGCGCCGATTGTGGTCAAGGCTGATGGGTTGGCTGCGGGCAAAGGCGTCGTTGTAGCGATGACGCTTGACGAGGCACATGCAGCGGTCGATTTGATGCTGGCCGACAACGTATTCGGCGCGGCAGGCGCGCGCGTCGTGATCGAAGAATTTCTCGCGGGCGAAGAAGCCAGCTTTATTGTGATGGTGGACGGTCGTAACGTGCTGGCGATGGCGTCTAGCCAGGACCACAAGCGCCTGCTTGATGGTGATCACGGCCCCAATACCGGCGGCATGGGTGCGTATTCGCCCGCACCGATTGTGACGCCGGAAATGCATGCGCGCATCATGCGCGAAATCATCTGGCCGACAGTGCACGGTATGGCGAAAGATGGCATTCAGTACACTGGATTTTTGTACGCCGGCGTGATGATTGATGCCGAAGGGCGTCCGTTAACTTTGGAGTTCAACTGTCGCTTCGGTGACCCAGAAACACAGCCGATCATGATGCGCCTTAAAAGCGATCTGGTTAATCTGGTGGAGCACGGCATCAACGGCACACTCGACAAAGTAGACGCTGAGTGGGATCGGCGCGTCGCGCTCGGCATCGTCATGGCCGCGCACAACTACCCAGACAATCCGCGTAAGGGCGACGCCATTCACGGATTGGGCATACCCGCCGATGATGCGCATGTGTTTCATGCAGGAACGGCAAAAATCGATGGGCAGATCGTCACTTCAGGCGGACGCGTTTTGTGCGTTACCGCCTTGGCCGATACCGTCAAACTCGCGCAGAAGCGGGCGCTTGAAGTGGCGGACGGTATCTCGTTTGACGGCGTACAGATGCGCCGGGACATTGGCTGGAGAGCGATCAAGCGATGAGCGATACGGGCACTTCCAAAGCGGCGGCTGTGACGCGAAGCGACGTTGATCGGGTTCGCGAGTTCTTGCTCGGCTTACAGCAAAGCATTGTGTCATCACTTGAGGCCGTTGATGGTGGCACGTTTATTCGCGACGCGTGGCAGCGCCCTGAAGGCGGTGGCGGCATCTCGCGATTAATTGAAGGTGGCCGCGTGATCGAGCGAGGCGGTGTGAATTTTTCGCACGTGCTGGGCAGCAAACTGCCACCGTCAGCTAGTGCGGTGCGACCTGAACTTGCAGGCGCAAAGTTTGAGGCGATGGGCGTTTCGCTTGTGATTCATCCATTGAATCCCTACGCCCCGACGACGCATATGAACGTGCGGTTCCTTATCGCAACGCCGCCTCAAGGCGATCCTGTATGGTGGTTCGGCGGCGGTATGGATCTCACCCCATACTACGGGTTCGCTGAAGACGCTGTACATTGGCACCAGTCTGCCAAAGACGCGTGCGATCCGTTTGGCGCCGATCTCTACCCTCGCCTGAAGAAACAGTGTGACGATTATTTTTTCCTGAAACATCGACAAGAACCTCGCGGAATCGGCGGCACCTTCTTCGACGATTTCAGCACGCTCTCCTTCGAGCAAAGTTTCGCGCTGATGCGCTCCATCGGCGAGCATTTCACGCCCGGCTACGCGCCGATTTTGCAGCGTCGTATCGATATGTCGTACAACCAACGAGAACGTGACTGGCAGCTCTATCGCCGGGGTCGCTACGTTGAATTCAATTTGGTGTGGGATCGTGGAACACACTTCGGTTTGCAGTCAAACGGGCGCACCGAGGCATTTTTGATGAGCATGCCGCCGCTGGTAGCGTGGCGCTACGACTACAAACCCGAACCAGGCACGCCAGAAAGCGCTTTGTACACTGATTTTCTGATCGCGAAAGCTTGGGTATGACATCGTGCGATGGCGAGCCTGAAAAGAGGGACGACTCGCATCTCGAGGAGGTTTTTGTATCGGGTGAAGATGTTTTCAAAGGCAATTTACTTCATGTAGTGCGCGACACGATCACGCTCCCTAACGGTCGAACCGGAACGCGGGAATACATCAAGCACCCCGGTGCCGCCTGCATCGTGGCCGAGTTTGAAGACGGCAAGTTGCTGCTAGAGCGGCAGTACCGTTATCCGATGGGCAAAGTGATGATCGAGTTCCCGGCCGGAAAGCTTGATCGCGGCGAGAATCCGTTGGTCGCGGCACAGCGCGAACTTAAGGAAGAAACCGGTTACTGGGCTCGCTCGTGGCACACGTTGGGTCACATGCATCCGCTTATCGCTTACGCCGACGAAGTCATCCACCTTTTCCACGCAAATGGACTCGTGCAAGGCGACGCGAAACTGGATCAGGACGAGTTCCTTGAACTGTTTGCGGCGGCCCCGGAAGAGATCGCCGCAATGATT
>JBBRGY010000313.1:0-4495 GCA_038223495.1 Burkholderiales bacterium
CGACCGCACAGATGATGGATGGACTCGCGCTCGGCGAAACGACACCGGGCCCACTGATCCTGATTCTCAGTTTCGTCGGCTATCTCGGTGGCGTGAAAAACGCGGTGGCAAATTCTCCATTGGCGAGTGGCGTGCTTGCCGCCAGCGTTGTTACGTTCTTCACCTTCTTGCCGAGCTTCGTGATGATTTTTGTCGGTGCGCCGTTCATCGAAGGCACGCGACGCTCGCTCAAGCTGCATGCACCTCTCACGGGCATCACTGCAGCGGTCGTGGGCGTGATCGCATCACTCGCCGTATTTTTTGCGCAGCACACGTTTTGGCCGAATGGATTCAACGGCACGTTGGATTGGTTATCGACGGTGATCGCGGTCGCCGCGCTGATCGCGTTCGTCAAATTTAAGCGCGGCGCGATGGAGACTATTTTGGTGTGTGCGGCGTTAGGGGTGGGAGCTAAATTGCTGTTACCGTAGTTGTAGGCGGGTAGCGCCCACCCTAATAGAAGAAATCAGAGGCTACGCTCCCGGCCAACTCACCCATCCAAAATGTCCCGCTGTGAGAATCGCAATGCCAAACGCAATGCGATACCAGGCAAAGGATTTCAGCGAGTGATTAGCGATGAAGTTGATCAACCACTTGATGACCAACAGCGCCACGATGAACGACACCACTGTTCCCACGACGAAGGCTGGAATATCGGCGGCCGACAACAGCGCTCGCTCTTTATAGAGCGAATACAGACTTGCGGCTACGAGCGTTGGCACGCCAAGAAAAAACGAAAACTCTGTCGCTGTGCGACGCGACAATCCAAACAACATTGCGCCAATCAGTGTGGAGCCCGAGCGCGACATGCCGGGGAACAAGCCGAAGCATTGTGCGAACCCGATTTTCAGCGCGTCAAAAGCACTCATCGAATCCACATCACGAACGCGGGCGCGCGATTCGCGAAGTTCGCGCGGGCTATCGCGTTCGACCCACAAAATAACGAGCGCACCGATGATCGACGCCGCCGCCACGCCATAGGCGTTAAACAGCACGGCCTTGATCGCCTTGTTGAAGAGCAATCCGAGCACGGCAACCGGCAAGAACGCAATGAACAGATTGATAAAAAATCGCTGACCATTACCGCGATGAGTCACGTTCGCGAGCGCTGAAAAAAAGCGTTCGCGATACGCCCACACTACCGCCAAAATCGCTCCGATTTGAATGGCGATTTCGAACACTTTGCCGACCTCGTCGTGCGCACCCAGCAGAGACGCTGCGACGATCAAATGCCCGGTGCTCGAAATCGGCAAAAACTCGGTCGCGCCTTCGACGATGCCCAGGATCGTCGCGTCAAATAAATTCAAGAAGTATCCCCGTAGATTTGGAAGCAGACACGAACATGGTCTTGTCCGACTGAAGGTGTGATGTTAGCTGCCGGGAACGCAAAAATTAACGCCTTCACCGCTCCAGCCTCGCCCTACGAAGTCGTTGTACGTAGCCACACTCGTGGTGAAGCGATGATTCGGATCGTCCGGGAAGCGAGCCGCTTCACGGAACAAGCGATACACCGGGAGCAAGCTGCTGTCGCAAAAACCGCCCACGCCGGCAACTATAGGAAGATAAGCATATGAATCAACGCCTTCATTTTGGGGCAGTCCCGGTGCCGTGCTCTGTGTCGGATTCTGGTTCGCAAGTGCTACGAGATCGCTGTCGAGCAGCGTGTAAAAATGGCTGCCGCGTGTCGCGTTGCGGGCAACGTGATCAAAGTAGAAGCGGGTGATGCCGCGCGTGCCTGTTTGCGGCGCTGAAAAGACGAGAAACGACGCCCCAGTGCGCATCCACCCTGACGCCACATCAAGCTGTAATTTCTCCGCATCGCGCGAAGTGATGAAATAGTAGTCCAGCGGTGCATACCGATATTCGATCATTTCGCGTTTGTTGGGCGACACGGTGACCGCCCGCCCTGTGCCGGCTAGCGTCACCACAGTGCTCGACGGCGTTGCGTTGTGGGCAATTGTCAGCGCGCCAATTCGCGTCCCTGCTGTTGTTGGTGTGAAGCGCGCTGTTGCCGTGCACGATGCGCCAGGCGCTAACGCCGAACCCGCATAGCACGTGGTGGCGATTAGTGAGAAATCGTTCCCGGAAACGATTGTGTTGCTGATTTGCAGAGTTGCACTGCCACTGTTAGTCAGCGCAATGCTTTGTCCGTTGCTCGACGAACCCACGGTCGTTTCGGCGAAGGCGAGCGATCCGACCGACGCGGATGCCACAGGTGCCGCTGGCGCCCCGTTCGCTGCTCCGTACAGCGATTGGCAGCCCGCAATATCGTCGGTCTGTAGCAGTGTCAAAGACGTGTAGGACGTCGATGGATCGGGCGCCGTATTCGGGCCGGACATCACAGCACCTTCCTGATTGGAATGCCTGAGCCCCAGCATATGCCCGACCTCGTGCGACAACGTCGCGTCGAGATTGGGGTTGAACTGGGCATTGATCACCATGTCGGCTTCGTCAAGCGTGAACGTGGCACCGGTAAAACCACTGGCGCCAACGTAGGTGACGCCGGTGGTATTGCCGGGCAGCGTACCCCAGGCGATGACGTTCATACCGTCGCGCGTGCTGCTGGCGAGGCTCGTCGCATTGCTGGTGGTGCCGTCGTAGACGAATTGAATGTTGCAGACGGCGGACCATCGGCTCATTGCTGACTGAATGCGCGCCACCGCAGCCGTGGCGCTGGCCACGATAGACGTGGGTCGGCTGGCATCGTTGTAGCGCCAGTGGATCAAGCGCCCACTCCAGCCGTTCCAGCCGAATGTCAGATACTTTTGCCATTCCTCTAGGTTGGACGAATCACTGCGAACAATGATGTGGAAGTCATTGTCGCGATCAGCGGAGGAGGGAGAAGAGGTGGTGTCGGTCGATGTTTCTGAACTGGCGAGCGCACTGCCGGACAGTACGCATAACAGTAGCGAGAACGACAGTGTCAGGCCGACACGAAAAAATCGATGCGAAAGAAATTTCATTCGGGGAGCCCCTTCGTAAAACCGTTGCACCGTAGCGATGCTGCCCCCCTAACCCCCGACAGTATCACGTGTCGAGGTGGGCAACCGAGCTTAGCCGAACAATCCGCCGCCTTTGCCGCCCATTGCGCTTTTGAGCACGCTGCCGAGCACGTTTTGCATCATGTCGCTTGAATGCTCTTGTGGTACTCGACCGGTTGGCGTCATGCCATCAAGCACGCCGGGCAACACTTGCGCGAGAAGCCCGCCAAGCTGATCCTGACCGATGCCGCTTTTAGCGAGCAGATCGCCCAGATTTCCGTCCATGCCGCTTTGCGCTGGCGCTGAACCACCGAGCACGCTGCCGAGCAGACCACCCAGTCCGCCGCCCATGCCGCCAGCGGTTTGCTGTTGTTGTCCGGCACCGCCCATCATGCCTCCGAGCACTTTCATCAGGTCGCCGCCGTCAACTGGCATGTTCTGACCGGTGCTTTGCCACGAATCAGCCTGTTGACCGAGGCCGCCCTGCTTCAGCATGGCGAGCAGTCCACCGACACCGCCTGCCTGTTGAATGAGTCCAGAGATGACACTGGACATGATGTCGTGTTGACCACCGTTATTGCTGTTGCCACCACCGAGTACCGCGCCCAAAACGCCGTCGAGTAAGCTCATATTTTTGCTCCCGTACCTGTATGTGAGTTGTTATCGGATGGCACAGTATCACAGCGTTCTGCTGAGCGCCACCACCGACATTCTGAATTTGCGCCAGCGCTGACTGGCGACCGGACGCTAACGCGCGCTTTAGCGGCGGGGTTGTCCGGTGGCATTGGGGCCGGCGCACGGCATCTCGACTTCACGTGCGGAAAGCAGATTGCACAAACGATCCAGATGTGGGTCATCAAGCCCGCCCGCGCGCAACGACGCAGCGGTCTGACACAGATAATCCGCGCCCGAACCGTAGTGTCCGCAGCATGTTGCGAGCCTTTCGACGACCTGTTCGTCGGACAACCGACCGGCGTAGGCGTCTGAAGCATGATTCATCACGAAACCGATGGCATTGATCGGGCCGTTGTCGGTCTTTGCGTTGAGCCATTTCGCTTTATAACTACCGCCGAACATTTCGCGCCGCCACAGCAGCGTTAACTCTTTGCGAGCCACTGCGGCGCGCAGTCGGTACACCACGCCGCGACAAGCGCCTCCGCGATCAAGCGCTAGAACAAGGCCCGGATTTTCTGGCGTGCCGCGATAAACGTTGCTCCATAAACAAAACCGGCGATGAAAACCGCGCACGGTCGCTGCCATGCGACCGCTGTGTTCCATGCACGGGTTCCAGATCAGCGAGCCGTACGCGAAGACGTGAACATCGCTTTGACCGTCCCATCGCTCAAGCATGCAGTCGAGCGATTCGCCGAGCGCCACATCGCAGAGCACTTTGGTCGCGAGTGCAGAATTTTTGATCGCCTCGCGAGCGTGATCGTTTTCGATGGCTTCGCGGGTGATGCCCGTGAACGAGGCGG
>JBBRGY010000314.1:0-4480 GCA_038223495.1 Burkholderiales bacterium
TCGGTAGCAACGTCAACACCACGACCATATTCAGTTTCGAAAAACGCATACGGAAAACGCGTATTCGGATTGGCTTCGGTCCGAGCATAGAACGTTGGAATGTGATGCCACGTGCCGCCATGGCGCGTGCGCGTGTAATTCAACCAGCGCGGCTGAAAGCTAAAGTACGAATTGCGATTGCCGTTCAACCCGAGCACTGGCGTCACAAAGCGGTTAAGCGGCGTGTTGTCCCACGCGCGCTGCTCTTTAGCGTTCACACCGGGGCACATTTGATTGAAAAATCCTTCGAGTTTTCGGCATTGCCAAGACTCGATGTCAATCGCACGATAGCCGTTCTGCGCGATGATCGAATTGTCCGCGCGGAACTTTGGCGACACTGCGCCGACGCGAACATACACATGCTCCTTTCCGTTGTCGTAGAACCCATCCGCCACCATCGCCTGACCGTTGCTGCGACCGCCCGCCAGCACGTCGCTCGTCTGACTCACGATGGCCTGCGCCCGCAAACGCATCTCATCGCCCGGTTTATAAACGCCGTCAAACGACACGACCTGATTACTGCTGCCGTCGTCGTAGTTGCGATCAGCGAGCAGCACACCTGCGCTGCCCGTGCCCGATGCGCCCGTGAACGGCAAGCGCAAGCGCGCGAGCGTGGCTTGCGATGCGCCCTGATCACGGTAGTCCGAAGAATAAGTGCCCGGCAAAATGACGTAACCGCCGCCGCGATCCGCCACCGTCAGCACCGTCGCATCGGCGCGCTCACTGCGATACGTCGTGCGCGCGCCCCACAACGGATCGGTAATCGAGCGCGTGTAAATCGTGTTAAGCGGCGTCGAGAACAGATCGCTTCCTTCCAGAAAGAAAGGCCGCTTTTCCTGCACCGATAGTGCAAAACGCGTGTTGCCTTTCAGCTGCGGCGTATCGAGTTCGAGCTGAGAAAAATCAGGACGAAACGTCGCATCAATCACCCACTCGGACGACGGCCGCCACTTAATGTCAGCACCGGCCGATATCCTGGTTTCGATTTGTTTTTCACTGCCAACCTTCATCTCGCTTGAATTCACAGCGACGTAAGGCGTTACCGTCAGACTCGAAGCACGCGGCAGATTGCTCAGACCTGTCAGCTCTTCGGCCACACACAAAAAGCAGGACGGTTCGCGCCCAAGCGACACATTGCTCATGCGAATGCGAGTATCGCGCGGCATGTTGCGGAACAGGATGAACGACAATTTCTCCGGCGCAGGGTGCGGCAAACGCAGCGACGCCCAGGGGATTCGAAACTCCGCGCTCCAGCCATCAGGCAACATCGCAGGCACCGCTTGATAGTCGTAATCTGGCGAAAAATCTTCTTCCAGCGCGTCTTCATTCCAGACGCCATCAGCGAGCACACCACGCGGATTCACGCGAAAGAACTGTGCGAATTTTCGCGCACCCGTCGGATCAATCCACACGACAAAGTTGTCCTGATTGCCAAACACTTTGTCGCGACGAACAAACGGCGCGACGATCTGCGACGGATCGCTGTCCCATGCGCGAACGCCGAAGTAGAGGGCCTTGTCATCGAACAGCACACGCACCTCCGTTTTGAAACGCGTCGGCGTCTTTTCGTTTGGCATGTTTTCGATGAAGTCGCCCGAGACCGGCGCGCGCTGCCAGTCGGCCTCGTCCAGCTTGCCGTCGAGCGTTATTTTTCCTTGGGTGGGAATGGCTTGAAGCGCCCAGACATTGGCGCCTGTAAAAGCCAGCAACGCACTGGCAATGGTGCTGGCGGCACCGCTCGCGGAAAGTATTTTCATCAAGTTATCTTGGTTGAGCGCACTAACCGCAAAGCGCTTCATGGATCGGATTGACGACTTAGTCAACGCTGGCAAGAATAAAGTTCCGTGCGCCTTCCGCTCAACCGGATTGCGACAAAACGCTGATAACGAAGCTGACTAACGGGGAGCCGAGGCGTCGCTAATTAAATGAGCAATGCGAGCGGGCTGCGCGATACTTCTAGTCGCCGTTCGCCTTGCGCTCCGCCACTTTGCGCCTCAGCGCGTCAGCGACAACGGGATGCACAAAGCGCCCAAAATCACCACCGAAAAAAGCGACCTCACGCACAATCGTCGCCGAAATGAACAGATACTTTTCTGATGGTGTGAGAAACACCACCTCAACGCTTGGGTCCATGCCGCGATTCATGCCGGCCATCTGAAATTCATATTCAAAATCGCTCACGGCGCGCAGGCCACGCATGATGATGCTCGCGTTTTGCTGATGCACAAAATCCAGCAGCAAACTGGAGAACCGTTCAACGCGAACGTTCGGCAAGTCTTTGATGACTTCCTGCGCCAACGCTACGCGCTCGTCCGCCGTAAACCACGGGCCCTTGCGTTTGGAATCAGCGATGCCAACGACCACTTCGCCGAATAATTTTGACGCACGACGAATCAAATCTTCGTGACCTTTGGTCAGCGGGTCAAATGTTCCCGGATATACGCAGCGCAACATCGGTCTCTCCTCCTGGGTTGCTTTAGGTTCCTTCTGCGGGAACTAGAGTTTCTGGCGTGAACAGATGATAGTGCACCACACCGGCGCGTCCGTACTTTGTCCGCGCGAAACCGGGCAGCGCTTTCAGCTCTTTCGCGAACTCGCAGTAGATTAAGGCCTCGGGCGCAGCCACGCGTGCGATCAAGGGTGCAAGTCGATCCCACCAGTTTTGCGCAAATGGCGGATCGATAAAAATTACATCAAATTTATCGGGCGTTGATGCCAAAAACGCAAACGCATCGGAGTTAACGATTTTCAAATTTGGAAAATCGAGTAATTTCTGATTCTGCGCGATGGCCTGCGCTGCCGCACGCGAATTCTCAATCGCGATCACCTGGGTCGCATGGCGCGACGCCGCCTCAAACGCCAGCGCGCCCGAACCCGCGAAGACATCTAAGCAGCGCTTGCCCAGCAAATCCTGCCCCAGCCAGTTAAACAGCGTCTCCCGCACCCGATCCGGTGTCGGCCGAAATCCCGGCACGCCCTCCATGTCCGGAAAGCGAACAATGCGCCGCTTGTGCGTGCCACCGATGATGCGAACTTGATTTTTGTAGGGGGTCATGGTCTTGCTCCCTCTCCCGCAGCGCGGGAGAGGGTCCGGGTGAGGGCGGTGTTCATCGGAGCTATTCGCAACTTTGCAGTGAATTGACGGCCCTCGCCCTAGCCCTCTCCCGCACTGCGGGAGAGGGGACAAGCCAGCCGCCTAAAATGCAATTGTCTCGAATCCCGTCAGAAAGTGCTCCATGTGGGGTTTGTTCAAGAAAAAAACGCCGCCCGTTGTTGAATCAACCGAGGCGCCGGCAGTTGCATTGCCATTCGAGGTGGCACCTCCTTTAGTCCCGCCAGCAGCGCCCGCCGAACCCGCACCGCTGATCGTTGACGTTGCTCCGATCGTTGTGGCGACGGTCGAAGAAAAGAAAAACTGGCGCGACAAGCTCAAGTCTGGCCTGACAGCCACGCGTAACAAGCTCGGCCTCCATGTCCTGTTTGCCGGCAAACTTGATGAAGAGACGCTAGAACAATTAGAGGCGCAGCTGCTGATGGCCGATTGCGGCATGCCTGCGACGCAGCACTTGCTCGATGATCTGCGCAAACGCTGGAAATCCGCAGGCGGCACAGGCGACCCGCGCGCGATGCTGGTCGATGCGCTCACCGATTTGCTCAAACCGTTGGAGCAACCGTTCGCCGTCGCGAAAGAAGCGCCCTTCGTCATCATGATTGCCGGCGTCAACGGCGCAGGCAAAACCACCAGCATCGGCAAGCTAGCGAAATACCTGCAAGGCCAGGGCGCAAGCGTGTTGCTGGCCGCAGGCGACACCTTCCGCGCCGCCGCCCGCGAGCAGCTCGCCATCTGGGGCGAACGCAACAACGTCACCGTGATTCAGCAAGCCGGTGGTGATCCCGCAGCAGTGATGTTCGATGCCGTAGCCGCAGGCAAAGCGCGCGGAACGGACGTTGTGATGTGCGACACCGCAGGCCGTTTGCCCACGCAATTGAATCTCATGGAAGAGCTTAAAAAATCCAAACGCGTGATTGGTAAAGCGATGAACGGCGCACCGCACGAAATTCTGCTGGTGCTCGACGGCACGACTGGGCAAAACGCTATTGGTCAGGTGAAATCGTTTGACGATGCGCTGGGTTTGACTGGTTTGGTCATGACCAAGCTAGACGGCAGCGCCAAAGGCGGCGTGATCTGCGCCATTGCGAAAGAGCGGCCCATTGCAATGCGGTTTATTGGGGTTGGCGAAGGGATTGATGATCTCAGGCCGTTCGTGGCACGGGAGTTTGCCGAGGCACTTGTTTAGTCCTCGCGAAGCGCAATTAAGTCCGCTCTCCGCTCCCAATTTTGTCCCCTCTCCCCTCGCGGGAGAGGGTTCGGGTGAGGTGGCGGCGGACTGAGCAGAAGCGTTTGCCACCGCTTCATTTCGCCTGAAGGCGAGTCACTTTT
>JBBRGY010000315.1:0-4478 GCA_038223495.1 Burkholderiales bacterium
CTGCCATGCGTGAAGTCGTGGGCAAGCGCAAGATGGACTTCCTGCTCAATCAGGGCCGTGAAGAATTCGCTGGTGCGACGCAAAAATTGATGCAACAACTGCTTGATCTCTACGGCACCGGAATCACGATCAGCAAGCTAAACCTGCAAGCGGTCGCTGCACCAGAGGCCGTTATTGAGGCCTTCCAGGACGTTGTGAAAGCACAACAGGATCGTGACCGTCAGGTCAACGAAGGCCAGTCTTACGCCAATCGCGTGATCCCCGAAGCGCGCGGTCGTTCGTCGCGCTTGCTCGAAGAAGCGTCGGGTTACGAGCAAAGCGTTCTAACACGTGCACAAGGTGACGCATCTCGCTTCACCTCTGTCGTCGGCGAGTACAACAAGGCTCCTGCGGTCACGCGTGAACGTCTCTACATCGACATGATGCAGGCTGTTCTCGGTAACACAAGCAAAATTCTGGTCGATCAAAAAGCGGGACAAAGCCTGCTTTATCTGCCGCTCGACAAACTCATGGACAGCACGCGCTCGGCCGCATCGGCACCCGCAGCGCTGCCTGAAGCGACGCGCCCAGCGTTACCTGATCCGGCCGCTGCAGTTGAATCTCCGATTAACCGTACCTCCACGCGCGACACCACGCGCGGTGCCCGTGAATCCAGATAACAGGAGCTGACAAAAAATGAACAAAATCGCTCCCATCCTCACCGCATTTCTCGTCGCGCTGTTTGTGTTCTCGCAAACGCTCTTCTCAGTCGACGAGCGCGAATTCGCGATGGTTCGCCAGTTGGGCGAAGTCGTGGCCATCAAGGATCAACCAGGTCTCAATTTCAAGATCCCGTTTATTCAGTCGGTCAGCAAATACAGCAAGCAAATCCTCACGCTCGATACGCCGGAGCCCGAGCGCTTCAACACGGCGGGCAATCAGCCTGTTCAGGTGGACTCATTCGTAAAGTGGCAGATCTCCGACGCCCGCGAGTTTTATCGTGCAGTCGGTGGTGACGAGAAGCAGGCCGAACGACGCATCGGGCAAACCGTGACTTCATTGTTGCGCGAAGAGTTCGGTCGCCGCACGTTGCAAGAAGTCATCTCGGGTGACCGTGAAAAATTCATGACCGAAGTGCGCAAATCGGCCGAAGTCGACGCCAAGAAAATTGGCGTAACAATCATCGACGTTCGCCTGAAGCGTGTTGACTTTGACGACTCTGTTTCCACGCGCGTGTTTGATCGTATGCGCTCTGAGCGGCAGCGCGTTGCCGCTGAGCTGCGGTCAACGGGTGCTGCCGAAGGCGAACGCATCAAGGCTGATGCCGACAAGCAGGCTCAGGTCATCCTCGCCGAAGCGTACAAAAAAGCGCAGGAAATGCAGGGCTCTGGCGACGCGAAAGCAACTGCGATTTACAGTGCAGCCTATGGTCAGAACGCAGAGTTCTACTCGTTTTATCGCAGCCTGGAAGCGTATAAAGCGACGTTTAAGAACAAGTCGGATGTCATGGTGCTCGACCCGAGTGCAGACTTCTTCAAGTTCCTGAAAAACGGCAGCAAAGCCAAGTGATGCTGATCGCAACCAGCGCTGGCTCGGCGTAATTGGAAATTTTTTCCGCGCTGTGTCTGGTGCTCGTCATCGAAGGCTTGCTGCCCTTCATCGCGCCTAAAGTATGGCGCGAAACAATGTTGAAAGTTGCCCAGTTCAACGATGGGCAACTACGCATGGTCGGATTGCTTTCCATCGCTGTTGGGCTGATTTCCTACTGGATTACAGTCGCGATTCCGAGCTGAAATCGTTCGATTCGGCAATTCAGCTTTATGCTACTAGCTCGATTTTACGGGGGCCAGCGGCCAAAATAGCCACAAGTCGATAAAGTACGTTTTATCTGTCTAGGCCCTTTGTAGATTTCGTTTCAGCGAAAAGCTGATAAGCAGTTCAGCGCATTAGCGATGGCAAATGCGCCTCGCTCATGTACTCGGCACTCTGCATTTCCGTAAGACGGGAGGAGGTGCGCGAAAACTCGGTGAGCACGCGCCGCGTGTCGCTGTTCTTGACGTTGTCATCGACCTTCGAGATTTCTGCAAGGGGTGCCTCCGCGCTCATAATGAGCTTCACGCGATGGTCGTACAGCACATCCACGAGCAGCGTAAATCGACGGATCACGTTACTGTCTTTATCGCGCAAAACGGGCACGTTGGACAGAATTAATGTGTGATTCGCCTCAGCCAATTCAAGGTAATCGTTCTGCGAACGCGGTGTTTCGCACAGCGCCGAAAAGTCAAACCAGATCACACCATCTGAACGCTTTCGCAGCGCAATTTCGCGTCCCAGCAGCGTAATAGACTTATCAGCTGAGACTTTGCCCGTCGCCAATCGCACAAACGTCGCAGCCAGTTTCGCATCGGTAGCGGGCGCTAAAGGCGTGTGATAGACGCTGTCCTGCTCCAGCGTGCGCCGACGATAATCGATGCCGCTATCTACTTGCACCACATCCATGCGGTCTTTGATCAGCGCGATTGTTGGCATGAAATTCTGTCGCTGCAATCCTCCAGGATAGAGCTGATCTGGCGAGTAATTCGACGTCATCACAAACACGATGCCATGATCAAAGCAGTGCGACAGCAGCCGCCCAAGAATCATTGCATCAGCGATGTCGCTGACATGAAATTCATCGAAACAAATCAGCCGATATTTTTCGGCCAGATGCTCCGCGACCGCAACCAGCGGGTCAGCCTCGTGCTTAAGCGTGCGCAAATCCGCATGCACGCTGCGCATGAAGGCGTGAAAGTGAACGCGCGTCTTCCGGCGAATTTTTGATGCCCCATAAAACGCATCCATCAAAAAGCTTTTGCCGCGCCCCACGCCACCGTACAAGTAAACGCCCTGGGGCACTTCGGGCCGCGAAAACACGCGGCCAAGTAGCGATGCGCGCGTGTTACGAAACGCCGTCAGCTCATCGTTGAGGCGCGCCAAACGATCAGCGGCATGCTGCTGCGCATCGTCGAGCGTAATGCCGCGTTCACCGCACAGTTTTTCTAGAGTTTGAAGCATCAGCTACTGCGATCAAAATTTCTTGTCACTCCCGCGAAGGCGGGAATCCAGACCTAGCCCACAATGTCGGAGTACAAATCGCGCCAGTCAGGGTTACTTTGATCAACAAGACGCAACTTCCAAAGGCGATTCCATTTCTTAATCTGCTTTTCTCTCGTTATCGCCGCGGAAATATCACTGGTCATTTCAAACCAGACCAACATCTTTACACCGTATTTTTTAGTGAACCCATCAGCTAGATCGTTTTTGTGTTCATAGATCCGTTTCACCAAACTCGAAGTCACACCTACATAGAGCGTCCCGTTTCGTTCGCTCGCGAGTAAATAGACAGCACAGTTCACGGTCTGGATTCCCGCCTTCGCGGGAATGACAGGTTCGTCACATATTCAACGTGCGTTTATCCACCGCCAGCGCGGCCTCTTTCGTCGCCTCGGACAGCGTTGGGTGGGCATGGCAAATACGTGCAATGTCCTCAGACGACGCTCCGAATTCCATTGCCATCACGCCTTCAGCGATCAGTTCAGAAACGACTGGCCCAATGGCGTGCATGCCAAGGACTTTGTCCGTTTTGGCGTCGGCGAGAATCTTCACAAAGCCGTCGGTGTTGCCCAACGCACGAGCGCGACCGTTCGCCATGAACGGGAAGCTGCCCGCTTTGTAGGCGACGCCAGCGGCCTTCAATTGCTGCTCAGTCTGACCGACCCAGGCGATTTCGGGGGATGTGTAGATGACCCAAGGAATGCAGTTGAAATCGATGTGCGGATGCTGCCCAGCAATGCGCTCAGCCACGGCCGCGCCCTCCTCCTCAGCCTTATGCGCGAGCATCGGGCCACGCACGACGTCACCCACCGCCCACACGTTCGGTGCACTTGTTTTGCAATCCGCATCAACAATGACGAAGCCACGTTCGTCGAGATTCACGCCTGCTGCTTCGACGTTGAGGCCGATGGTATTCGGCACCCGGCCAATGGAGACGATGAGCTTGTCGAACACAGCGGTTGCGGCCTTGCCGTCAGCAGTCGTGTATTCCACGCTCACGTCGTTTTTACCCGTTTTGATCGTGCCGACTTTCACTCCGAGAGCGATTTTCAAGCCCTGCTTCGTGAAAAGCTTTAACGCTTCTTTCGCCACCTGCTCATCGACTGCGCCGAGGAACGCGGGCAGGCCTTCGAGCACCGTGACATCAGCACCAAGACGACGCCAAACCGATCCCATCTCAAGGCCAATTACGCCCGCGCCGATCACGCCTAATTTCTTCGGCACATCGCCGATGCGCAGCGCACCATCGTTCGACAGGACCAACTGCTCGTCGAACGCCGCGCCCGGCAGCGCGCGCGCAGTTGAACCGGTTGCAACGATGACATGCTTCGCCGTCAGGGAAGTGGGCTCTGCACCCGATACGTTAATGAGATATACGCCCGATTCGGACGCAGCTGCATCCACCG
>JBBRGY010000316.1:0-4425 GCA_038223495.1 Burkholderiales bacterium
GACCCGCTCAAGGATTTGCAGCCAGTTTCGTTGACGCATCAAATGGCGAACGTGTTGGTGGTCAATCCCGCGACGCCGTACAAAACGGTGGCAGACGTCATCGCCGCCGCCAAGGCGAAACCCGGCATATTGGCTTACGCCTCCGCAGGCAACGGCAACACGATGCACATCGCGGGCGAGCAGTTCAAAGCGCAAAGTGGCATTGATATCTCTCATGTACCGTACAAAGGCGGCCCGCCCGCGCTGAACGACGTGCTCGGTGGTCAGGTGCCGATGATGTTCAACAATCTACCGGCCATCGTTGAGTTGGTGAACGCGGGGAAGCTCCGCGCGCTTGCTGTGGGCGATACCCACCGCGCCAAACAATTGCCGCAAGTGCCAACGATGGAAGAAGCAGGTCTCAAGGGCTATACGTCAATCGTCTGGAACGGTGTGCTCGTGCGTGCGGGGACATCGCCCGAAATAGTGCAGTATTTGTCGAAGCAAATCGCCGCAGCGCTCGATTCGCCGTCGCTCAAAAAACCGCTGGAAGATCAGGGCTACGAAGTGCTGTCATCGACGCCGGAAAAGTTTTCGGCCCTGCTGAAATCAGAGTACGCCGCGATGTTGCCGGTGGTCAAGAAGTCTGGCGCAAAGGTCGACTAACGCTCGCTGTCAAACGAGCGCAATGCGGTAACGCAACCCCGGCGTGCTACTGAACTCAGAGGGCATGGTGAAGTGCTCGAAGAGTACACCGCCGTTCGCTTCAATCACGCGCTGAGAGGCGACGTTGTCGGGGTCGGTCGTGATCTCGACATATGGCAAACCCACTTCGCGCGCGAGAGGCAGCATCTGTTTCAGCGCGCTCGTCGCATAGCCCAGTCGACGCTTCCACGGCACCACAGAATAGCCAATGTGACCCAAAACATGGGGCGGCAATTCTGCCGTGCCCGGCTGCCAGCGAAAGCCAATCGTGCCGCAAAATTCGCCATCCCACATCCAGCGATGAAAGCCCGGAATGCGCTTTACCTGGGTGCCGTCGGGCAGCGTGACCAACGGGCCCTTCGCTTCGCGATCTTCGAGCGTGGCGAGGAAGGAGTCGGCATCTGCTTCAATGCGCACAAGCATTTCCTGCGCAGCCACTGCACCACGTACGTTGTCGGGCGACCAGCCTCGTTTTAGGGCGGCACTGTAGCTGGGTAGTTCTTTTGTCGTGGGACGGAGGATTTGCATGGTCACTGGTCAATCCCTTCGCCGTGAAAAATGTTTTGCGGATCCTCGCTGAGGAACCGATCAATTGTCGCCGCGTCACGGCGTTTTACTTTGCGCAACTCGTCTGCTGAAACGCCGACAAACGCGATCGAAGCTTTGGTGTACGCTTCTTCCGGAGACGTAAACACTGTCGCGCGCTGAAATCGCTGCACGTTCTTGTTTTCTTCTGGTGTGATGAGATGAACGCGCCCATACTTTTCTCGAAACAACTCCGAAAACAACAGGCCTGTTAAATGGATATCTTCCAGAAGAAGACGCGCAGTGACCTTACGGGGGTAGACGTGCTCCTCGCTAAGACGCGGTTTCTCTAGGCCGCTGGCAGGATGAAACGCGCGTAGCGCTCCTACGGAGATGAGTCCGGTCCAAGCACCTGCTGGTTTCGGGATGTACCAGATACCCGCACCGATTATTGTTTCCAATAGCGCGCGCTGCTTCGCCGTCGCGGATTGGTAGCTCGGTCTCGCGGCGAGGATAAGCGCCGCAACGATTTCACATTGCTCGTCAAGTTTGGCTTCTCGCTCTGCAACTCTTGTGTTCATTGGAACGTGGCAGACGCAACCGCCGTCACTTTCCTGCTAAACCCAGCAAAGCATCCCCCGTCGCCCTCACCATCCGCCACTCCGGCATCACAGTCGCGCCCATCGCTTCGTAGAACTCAATCGATGGTGTGTTCCAGTCGAGCACGCTCCATTCAAATCTTCCGCAATTGCGCTCCACGGCGATTTGCGCGAGGCGGACCAGGAGCGCTTTGCCGTAGCCTTTGCCGCGACATTCGGGTTTGACGTAGAGGTCTTCCAGGTACAGACCTTTGCGGCCGAGGAAGGTGGAGAAGTTGTGAAAGAAGAGGGCGAAGCCGACGGCGTGCTCGCCTTCCTTAGCGACGATGCATTGGATCACTGCGCCTTCGTCGAATAGTTCGCGCTCAAAGTCAGCGGGCGTGCTGACCATCAGGTGCTCAAGCTTTTCGTAGACGGCGAGTTCGCGCACGAGGGCGTGGATGGTGGGCGCGTCGGCGCGGGTGGCGGGGGTGATGGAGAAGGTGGTCATGTCGAGGATTATCGCCGCGAACGATGCGCTCCCTCCCTTTCAAGGGGAGGGTTGGGGTGGGGATGGTTTTCCTGGATCGCGGTTGTTGCCGTTTAGACCATCCTTCCGTTAACCTTCCGCTTGAGGGGGGAGGGACTTCTGCGCAATCTCCACCATCTGCGCGCCGCTGATGCGAAGCAGCTCGTTTGGATCAATTGCGAACATCGCGTGTGGCGTTCCGCCTGCGGGAAAGACCTGATCGAACTTGAGCAGGTCGGCGTCCAATAAAATTGCGCCGCGATTAGCGTGAGCGATGGGCGGTACTCCACCGATAGCAAAACCAGTTTGTTCGCGCACGAACGTCGCGTCGGCTTTGGCGAGTTTGTCACCAAGAATCGCCGCGACTTTTTTTTCATCAACGCGGTTCGCGCCGCTGGTGATCACGAGCACTGATTGGCCGGTGCTGACGCTTTTGAAGATGATGCTTTTGGCGATCTGCGCGATGTCGCAGCGCAGAAGCTCTGCGGCTTCTGCTGCGGTACGACCCGGGTTTTCGTGTTCGACGACGACGGCGCGGCTACCGAGCGCGATCAGTGCGTTCTGCACCTTTTGGGCAGACGACGACAGAGCCGACACTACGCGGCGGGGGTTGCTTCGGTCGCGGTCTCCACCGACATTGCAGCGGCGGTCATGTTCGTCCCGTCGCTCTCGGTTTCGATCATTTCGGAGGCACGCGCGCGTGCAGCCGGTGCGGATCTTACGGGTGCGCGAAGCAATGCGCACACTTCGTGCATCGCGCGACGACCATTCGACGGATGACGTGCGCCCCGCGCACCGCGTGCGTTCGCTGCAACCGGCTGATCAGGATTCAAATCGAAGTGCGCTTTGTCGCGACCGCCCGCATAAGGTAACGATGCGTTGAAGCCGCCCTCGGAGGGCGAGCGACGCGGTTCGCGCATGGGCGGACGGACGTGGCTTCGCTCGCGCGATTCTTCGGCGGCGCCGGGCGAGCGGCGTTGACCGAATCGCTCGCCATAACGCGACAAATCAGGCATCGGCATCTCATCGAGCTTTCGCTTGATGAGTTTTTCGATTTCGACGAGGAGCTTGCCGTCGTCCGGCGCAACGAATGAAATCGCCGTGCCTGAAGCGCCTGCGCGACCTGTACGGCCGATCCGGTGGATGTAATCTTCCGCCACGAAAGGCAGCTCGTAGTTCACGACTGTTGGCAGTTGATCGATGTCGAGTCCGCGCGCGGCGACGTCGGTGGCGACGAGGATGCGCACGTCACCATTCTTGAACGCTTCCAGCGCTTTAATGCGCTCGTCCTGCGTCTTGTCGCCGTGAATGGCGTCGGTGGTGAAACCATCCCGCGCCAGCTCGCGAGCTAGGCGTGCTGTGTTCAGCTTCGAGCGCGAAAAAACGAGCACTTGCTTCAAGTCTTGCGACGTGACGAGCTGGCCGAGCAGGCGGCGTTTGTCGTCGCCGTGCACGCGATAAATTTGCTGCGCGACGTTGGCGGCGGATTCGTTGCGGCGCGCGACCTCGATGAGCACGGGGGCCTTCAGCATGCGATCGGCGAGCTTTTTGATCTCGTCGGAGAAGGTGGCCGAGAACAAGAGGCTCTGGCGCTTCTCGGGCAACAGTCCGATGATGCGCACAATGTCCGGGATGAAGCCCATATCGAGCATGCGGTCCGCTTCGTCGAGCACCAGCACTTCAACCTGATTCAGCGAGAGATTTTTTTGCTCAAGGTGATCGAGCAAGCGGCCCGGTGTTGCGACGAGGATTTCGACGCCCGCGCGGACGGCCGCCTTTTGTTCCTTGATATCGACGCCGCCGAACACCACGGTAGAACGGATGCCGGTGTGCTTGGCGTAGGTCTCAACGGCTTCTTCAATTTGAATCGCGAGTTCACGCGTTGGCGCCAGCATCAGCGCGCGAATCGGGTGGCGGGCCGGTGACGGCGAGCTGTTCGCGTGCTTCAGAATTCGGGCCAGGATCGGCAGCGTGAACGCGGCGGTCTTGCCGGTGCCGGTTTGCGCGCCGCCCATGACGTCAAGGCCGGACAAAACAATTGGAATCGCCTGCGCCTGAATCGGCGTGGGTTTGGTGTAGCCAGAGTCGGTGATTGCACGAAGGATCGGC
>JBBRGY010000317.1:0-4423 GCA_038223495.1 Burkholderiales bacterium
CGTCGTACTTGGCTTGTGGATACAAATTTAGTTGCTGCGTGCCCCATACGGACGTAGCGGCCAACTCTTCATTCACGCCGGGCACAATCGTAATGTGCGAGTTGACGAGATGCTTTTTTGCTTTCCAAGCGTTCTGGTCAATCGCACCGAGTGGCGAGCCGCGATAGCCGGAAAGGAAGCCGCCCGTGTTGAGCCCCGCCTTTTCGTCAATCTGTCGTTGCAGCATCATAAGGCGCAAAAGCGCGTGCGAACCGTTCATGTACATACGGCCCGAAGGCAGCGTAAAACGGTCGTCGAGCGCGACGTCGGTGATGGCCTTCTGCACGGCCTCCGGTAGCAAAGTGGTGGGAAGCGGGGCTTGGGACATCGGGAGCACTCCTTGATAGATGATCGTCAGACTTGGCTTACGGGATCGCCGCTGCATGCTGAAAATTGAGCTATTAGGTCAATTATGTTGACCTTTTTTGCAATACCCGAAATTTACCCGTTTTTGAGCCATTTGTCTCTATCAAAATTTCGGATGCGGCACTCGTAAATCTAATCTGGCTTTTTCTTGAGACTAAGCAAGCATAAGGGCTATATAGACAAAATGCACATAGTCGACTTATTGCGTTTCTGCAATTCATCCCCCGTACAGTAAGCTTTGCTGGCAGAAGTTAATCGCTACGGTGATTCGCCAGATCACTTCTTCACCCGGCTTTAACTAGCATCGCGGCATGACGCAAAAATCCGACTTCACTTTCTTCCACCGCCTGCGCGTTCGCTGGGCTGAGGTGGACTTGCAACGCGTGGTGTTCAATGGTAATTACCTGCTGTATTTTGATGTGGCCTTCACCGAATATTGGCGCGCGACGGGGCTTCGCGATCCACTAGGTCAGCAAGCCGAAGGCTTCGAGTTATTCGTGCGGAAAGCGCAGATCGAATATCACGGCTCAGCCGGATTTGATGACGAGCTGGACATTGGCGTTCGCTGCGCGAAACTCGGCCGCAGCAGCATGACCATCGCCATCGCAATTTTTCGTGGCGACGAACATTTGATCGATGGCGAATTGACCTACGTTTACGCCAACGCGCTGGAAAAGAAATCGGTCGCGATTCCCGAGGCGTGGCGGGCGCGGATTGGGCGGTTAGAGAAGGTAGTGCCGCACGGCCTGTAAGAAAGAGCTGCGCGGTCGCGCCCAACGAGACATCAAACGCCAGCCGTCATCCCGCCGTCCACATAAAGAATGTGCCCATTTACAAAATCGCTCGCCGGCGCGGCGAGGAAGATGATCGCGCCCTTGAGCTCATCGACGTTGCCCCAGCGGCCAGCCGGTGTGCGTTGTTTTAGCCATGCCGTGAACGCGGCGTCCTGAACCAGCGCCTGCGTGAGCTCGGTATCGAAGTAACCAGGCCCCAAACCGTTTACCTGAATTCCGTGTTTGGCGAGCTCCACGCACATCGCTTTGGTCATCATTTTGAGCGCGCCCTTAGTGGTGACATACGGCACGATGTTGGCGCGACCGAGTTCGGAGTTCACCGAGCACACGTTGATGATTTTGCCGCGACCGCGCGGCACCATGTGACGGACGACAGCCTGACTGACGGCGAACGCGCTGGTGACATTGGTGTCCAGCAACCGCTGAAAATCTGCGAGCGGAAAATCGGTGAAGGCATTACGAATTTGAATACCGGTGTTGTTCACGAGAATGTCGATGGGGCCGATGTCGCGCTCAATGCCGTCAACGTTTTCGAGCACCGCAGCCGCCTCAGTGACGTCGAACGCGCGCACGCTAACCGTTTCGCCACGAGCCGCAAAATCTTTCGCCACACGCTCGCAT
The DNA here is from genome assembly GCA_038223495.1 of Burkholderiales bacterium. Lineage (GTDB taxonomy): Bacteria > Pseudomonadota > Gammaproteobacteria > Burkholderiales > Casimicrobiaceae > Casimicrobium. The sequence goes on from JBBRGY010000317.1 coordinate 1,821, forward strand.
TTGGCAGTGTCGCGTCCGTTGATGATGACGTGCGCGCCAGAGCTTGCCAGCGCCTGCGCGAGCGCAAGGCCGATTCCCTGTGATGAGCCCGTCACCAGCGCGCGTTTACCCGTCAAATCGAATAGAGGATGCGGAGTGTTCATTGTGCAAATGTAGCTCGGATGCTCGCATCCGGGTTGCCTGCGGTTGCATAGCTTGAACGCCGGATGCTCGCATCCGGGCTACACTAAATCGGATAGGAGAAAACGATGTTGATGGCAATGCTTTACGGCGCAAAAGACTTGCGCCTCGAACGCGGCGAAGACCCGACAGTCGGCGCAGGGCAAGTGAAAGTGCGCTTCGGTGCGGGCGGCATTTGCGGCAGCGATCTGTCGTACTTTGGCAAGGGTCGGGTCGGTGACTTTGCAGTGATGCAACCGCTCTGCCTTGGGCATGAAGTTTCTGGCGAAGTGGTTGAAATTGGCAGCGGAGTTTCCCGCGTCAAAACGGGCGATCGTGTCGCCATCAACCCGAATCAGCCGTGCCGCGTCTGCCGTACCTGCATGGCTGGCAAAGGGCACCTATGTTTGAAGATGAACTTCTACGGCAGCGCAGCGATCTTTCCGCACATTCAGGGCGTGTTTCGTGAAGTCATTGTGGCGACTGAGGCGCAGTGCTTTGTCGTACCGCAGAGTTGCGACTTTCGCACGGCTGCGATGGCCGAGCCGCTGGCTGTGGCGCTGCATGCCGTTCGGCGTGCCGGGTCACTCGTGGGGAAAAGCGTTTTGGTCACCGGAGTTGGGCCTATTGGCAGCCTGTGCGTTTTGGCCGCGCGACGTTCTGGTGCGGCGCATATAACGGTGACGGATGTCGCCGATGCGGCCCTCAAGCGAGCCGAATTATTGGGCATTGATGCGGCGGTTAACGCAATCACTGGTGCCGAAAAAGTAGAAAGTTGGTACGCCAGCAAAGGCACGTTTGACGTGACATTCGAATGCTCTGGCAATTCCGCGGCCATCACCTCCGCCATTCAGGCGACGGCGTCTGGGGGCTGTGTTGTTCAGGTCGGCATGTTGGGTGGTCCGACCGCAGACATTCCGGTCAATCGTTTCGTGTCGCGTGAAGTCGATCTGCTCGGTGCGTTCCGCTTTGACAGCGAGTACGGCGCTGCCGTGCATGAACTGGCGCACGGCTTGATTGATGTGTCGTCACTGCTCACGCATACCTACAAAATGACAGCGGCGAACGATGCCTTCGCGATGGCGGCAGACCGGTCACAAAGCATGAAAGTGCATCTGGTTTTTTAGGCATTTCGCTCGTGGATGTTTTGTGGAGCGACGTCCGGGAGACGACAGTTTCACTTTAGAGAAATTCTCACGATATTGGCCACACAAAAACGAATATGACGATGTACTATTCCATCGTCATATTTATAAAGATGTCGCCATGTTTTCCCATTTCAGCCGCGGCACTCAGCGCGCTAGTAGATATTTAACTGCGTTGTCCGCAGTTTTGTCAGCAGTTGTTTTGACATCCACGGGCGAGGCGATTGCCAAAGATATTGTCGTGGCACAAATCGCGCCTCAATCTGGCGTACAGGCGAGCGCTGGTAAAGCCTACACAGCTGGGTTGCGCCTCGGATTTGATTCGATCAACGCGACGGGCGGCGTCAATGGATCGCTGATTCGATTGGTCACACTCGACGATGGCTACAAGCCGGACGAAACGGTTCGTCTGGCAAAAGAGGTCATCGCCAAAGAAAACCCAGTGGCACTTGCAGCAACGGTCGGCACCGCGAACGCTGAAGCGCTGATCAAATCAGGAGTGCTGTCCCAAACCGGACTTTCGCTCGTCGGCCCGAGCTCTGGCGCAACCAGCGTCATTGGTCAACCCGGAATTTTTCTGACCAAAGCAAGTTATGCCGACGAGGTTGAGCAATTGTTCGCGCAGTTGAGCAGCATGGGCTTAACGCGAATCGCCGTCCTCTACCAAGACGATGGATATGGCCGCGATTTGCTGGCCAGCGCCACGCGGCTCGCCCCCAAATACAAGATCGAGCTCATCGCACGCAGCCCATACGACCGAATCACCGGCAACGTTGAACCAGCCGTCACAACGCTCCTGAAAGCCGACGTTCAGGCAATCTTTCTGGCTGCGATTTCCGCGCCAGCCGCCAATTTTATAAAGCAATATAAACAGCGCGGTGGTACTTCGATGCTGGTCGGCCCCTCGCCCGTTGACGTCGGGTATCTGCAAAAGCAGCTGAGCAAAGAGCAGGTGCGCGGGTACGTCGCCTCCACCGTGGGGCCGATTGATACCCGCACGTCGTTGCCGGTGATCCGCGAATATCTCAAGCTGAAAGCAGGAAGCCCATCGCCTGACTACGGTGCGCGGTCATTTGAGGGCTATGTGACTGCGCGCGTCCTGATCGCTGGCTTGCAGCGTTCTAAAGGCGTCGGAACTCCGGAGACGCTGTCACTGGCGTTGCGAAGTCTGCGTGCGATGGATCTGGGCGGCTACAGCGTTGACTTTTCGGACCTAAAGCGCGGCGGTAGCGGCTATGTGGACTTCGTAACCATTGATCGCTCCGGGGCACTAGTGCGTTAATCGCGTATCGTATTGAC
>JBBRGY010000318.1:0-4419 GCA_038223495.1 Burkholderiales bacterium
GAGACAGCCATCGAGCATTCGCCGTCACGCGGCAGGATTTTGGAAAGCTCGGCCGGGGTGATGGTTGGGGCCATTGTGAAGTCGCGAATCTTGGGTTCAGTTTTGCCTGTTGTGTTCGCGGCAGCCATCGCATCACCGAGGACGGCGAGCGTATGTTCAAGATGAGGGTCAAAGCCCGAACTTGCGGGGGTGGTCGGCATCAACGGGTTTGTCGCCAACGCAGCGCCGGATTTTCCGCCAAACCAATTTGCAATGAAGCCCATAAAACGCCCTCAGTTTCAGTGATCTAGTCTCTCTATGGCAAGGAGCGTGCCTGAATGTTTTTACGGGGATTTGTCCGTGGACAATCGGACTCGCGATCAATTTTCGCATTGCGATATGACGAAATTCGACACTGGTGTGACGAGTTGTGCTGACGTAATGACGGCAGCATGCGGGTTTCGGTGTGATCGGCAATGGTGCGATGCCGCCTTTTTAATGTCGTTTGACCAAACAGCTTTTTCGAAAAAACGCCGTTGTACAGGGGCTAGGTCTCATTTATGACGTAAATCGACTTGCCTATTTTTAAGCGGTTAGCCCCCGTTGAAAAGTCATTACAGAATAAAGCTGATCATTAAAATTGATGAAAATAAGGTCATAACTTTGGCGTATTCATCGTTCACCCACCGCAGGAAATAAAAAGGCCCGCACGAGGCGGGCCTTACGAGACGACAGGGCGAAAGGTTATTTCGCCAGTTCGTTCATCGTGCTCTGATCAAGCTGTCCGCTGATGGTCAGGCGACGATCACGCTGAAACGCGCGGATCTGGGAAACCGTATGGCGACCCAGTTGACCGTCAGGCGCGCCAACGTTGTAGCCGAGCTGATTCAACTTCATTTGAGCATCGCGCACCGACATGTTGGCGTTTGCGGCTGGGTTCGACGATGGGCCAGCAGCCTGGCTCGATTGCACCGACGCACCCTGTTGTTGTGAAGCGCCTTCAACGGCCATTCGTCCGCCCGTACCCATGCCACGGTCACCCATTGACTGCGGGCTGTAGTTTTTCACGGCATTAACGATATTGTTGTACGAGTCAGTAAACGCGGCCGTCACCACTTTACCTTGTGGCGTGTTGGTGTAACCACCCGCGCCGCCAAAGCCGTTCGAGCCGACCAGTACAGCACCCAGGTTGAAGTCGGTGTTGGACGAAGAGCCTTCAGCCGCAGCGACTTGAACGCCGGAACGGTTGTCCACGAGCGTCAGCATGACCGCAGCTTCGTTAGTCTGGATGCCGCCGGCAATCGCGCCGAGCACGCCAAGACGTCCGCCAAAGCCGCCGAGCGCGCCGCCCAGACCGCTGGTGCCACGAGCACTCATCAGCACTTCAGGCGTCAGCGAGTAATCGGCGGCAACCATCTGGCCTTTGCCAAAGTTCGAGTTATTGCGCATTTCGCCGGAATTTTGTAATGCCCGCTCTTGCTGCATGTTCGCCATGGCGCGACCGCGCTCCACCACGATGAAGCAGTTGGACTGCTGGATCAAGAGACGCAAAACCGGCGACGTGGAACCAAGACGGTACTTGTCCGTGTAGGCGCGGTACCAGTCAAGCGTGTTGTCTTCAACCAGTGCGATGGTGCCAGCCGGTCGATCGCAGCGGCCAAGCTTGGCGTTAACGTTTTGCGCAGCAGCACCGCCTGCGGAACCGGTCGCGGCCGTTCTAGCCTGGTCTGAGCCGATTTTTGGCTGGGTGGCGTCACAGCCAGCGAGCGCGATCGCTGCGCCGATGAGGCTGAGTGCGAGAATTCGTGACATGAATGTGTCTCCTGAAAAAATGTCCGTGTACGGGAAAAGACGCAAACGCTTGGCGCAAAGTGTCATACCACGCACGGATCGCGTCAAAGTTTCGTTTAGCGGGGCTAATGATAGTGATATCCGGCGCTTAAGGCCATCGGGCGAGCGCTGCACTCCTGTCGGAATCAACTGCCGGAGTCAACCGTAGTGCTGTTTTACTGGCGCGTTACCCGGCTCAGCGGGCAACTTCTGATTGGACTGTGGATTTCGGCGACCTCGTTTGCGCGTGGCGATTCGGTGCGGCGGCACGCCATTATTCGCAACTGGTCACGTGACACATTACATCTTGCTGGCGTTGACGTTCGTGCCATCGGCTTCCCGACCGACTCTGAGCGGCCCGTGACGCTCATCGCCAATCATGTGTCGTGGGCCGACATTTTTGCGCTGAACACGCAGCGCGCCTGCCACTTCATTGCCAAATCAGAGCTGCGGCAGTGGCCAATCGCGGGGCGTTTGCTGGCTAACGTCGGCACTATTTTTATCAATCGAAGCGATCGAAAAGAAACGTACCGATTGAAGCGGGTTGTCCACGAATTGCTCGATGCGGGCGAGACGGTGGCCGTGTTTCCCGAAGGAACGACGAGCGATGGCCATGACGTGATGAAGTTTCACGCGTCGCTCCTTGAGCCGATTGTGGCGTCCGAGGGAGAGGTGTGGGTCGTGGCGATTCGCTATTTTCGCGGTCGCGGCAACGAACGAACTGACGCGGCGGCGTATATCGGTGACATGTCGCTGTTGCAATCGTTGCATCGGATCCACGACTCCGCGCGCGTGGTGGCTGAGCTGCATTTCATCGAGGCGATCAACTGCGCGGGCTTGAATCGCCGCGACGTGGCGCAGCGCGCCGAAGCGGCGATACGTGGATTTATTTTGTCCGGTGAACGCGCTGGCGTCGCAGCCGACGCCGCCACCCGTTAGTCGGACATCAGCGACATCGCCTGCTGGCTCGGCACCTGAAAAATCGCGCCGTCATCAAGCCGCCGCGCCGTCAGTGCGCCGCCCCAAAGACAGCCCGAATCGAGCAAACTCACCGTCGGCAATAGCCGCAGGCCTTCGCTCGACCAATGCCCTGAAATGACATGAGCGCTGCTGGAGCGACGTCCAGGCAGGGTGAACCATGGCGCGTAACCGTCCGGAGCGAATGAAGCGTCGCGCTTTTCGTGAAATTCAATCTCGGAAAAGGCCGTGCAAAAGCGCAAACGTGCGAATGCATTCACGACGGCACGATGGCGCGCAACGCCAGCTAAATCGTCATGCCATATGCGGGGTTCGTTGCCGAAAAGGGTGCGTAAAAATTCGCGATAGTTCGATCCACGCAATTCGCGCTCAATCTCACGCGCCAAGGTGCCCGCGTCCGCAACGGTCCAGGCAGGCAGCAAACCCGCGTGCACAATGACATTGGGCCCATGTTCAATCAATAGCGGCCGTTGGCGTAACCAATCGACAAGCGTTTGGGCATCTGGCTGACGCAAAACCTGATCTAGCGTATCGCCGCCGTACAGCTTCGAGAACCCCTCAAACGCCATGATCAGAAAAAAGTCATGATTGCCCAGAACGCAATCGGCCGCACCAGCCTCTGCCAGCGCCTTCACGCGGCGCAAAACTTCGGCCGACTTCGGTCCACGGTTGACCAGATCGCCAACAAAGTAAATCCGATCAACTGCGACGTTAAATCGAATGAGTGAGAGCAACTGGCCTAACTCATCATCACAGCCCTGAATGTCACCAATGACGTAGGTGCTCATGCTTCGCGCCGCGTATCAGCAGAAACAAAAAACGCGCCCCAAGGCGCGTTGATTGGTGACCGTTGCGGCATTACTTCGACTTGGCAACTTGATAATCGACAGCGGCTTTCACCTCATCGTCGCTCAGCGCAACTTGCCCGCCCTTGGCCGGCATTCCCTTGAACCCTTTGAGCGCGTGTTCGTATAACGTGTTGATGCCTTGCGCGATGCGCGGTGCCCACAGCGCCTTATCGCCCATCTTCGGAGCGCCAGCAATCCCTGCGCCGTGGCAGGCTACACAAGCACCGTTGAAGACTTCTTCACCGCTTTTTGGTTTGCTGGCGACGACTGCCACGACTGCGGCGGCAGGCGCAGGCGGCGGTGCGCCGTCAAATTTCACAAGCTCACCGACAGGGCGAATGCGCTGAAGGACAGACGCTTTCGACTCCGTCGTATCAATGTGCTTGCTACCGGTCACAAGCTGCGCGCCAAGAATGGCGATGGTTACCGGAACAACCAACGCTAGAACGGAAACGACGATAAGTTGTTTGGGGGTCTTGATCAGTGTGCCGTGTTCTTCGCTCATACCTATGGCTCTGCCTATGGACGTAAATGGACGACGCCTTTAGAGAAGCTGCGCCGGACAACTTTCAATTATAGCGAGGCGAACTCGTGGCTGATACGGCCACCGGACCGGTCACCGAAGTCGCACCCTATAATCCCCCCAACGCGCCCGTAGCTCAGCTGGATAGAGTATTGGTTTCCGAAGCCAAGGGTCACTGGTTCGACTCCAGTCGGGCGCGCCATCTTCATTCTTCCCGCTAACGTATTCCCCTCACTCTGCTTTGTCTTCCCCTACCAGTTT
>JBBRGY010000319.1:0-4406 GCA_038223495.1 Burkholderiales bacterium
CTCGATATCGATCGGACTGATCTTTTGCGGAAATCCGAAATAGCGATCCAGTACGCGGACAATTTGCCCGTCCCGCGTGATGCGCGTCAGGAACGCATTCGCGCTGTCGCGAATGGCCTTGGCGCTTTGTGCAAATAGCCACACACGCGGCAACGGGGGCTGCACGATGAAGGCACGCTGCGCATCGAAATGAAAATGCCGACTCGCGTTAAACGTGTCCTCTTCAACAATCGCGTACTGGACTTCGTCGTCGCCGACCGCCGAGATCAGCGATTCATCATCGTTCTTGGTGTCCTCGACGAAGGTAATCGCAGCGTTCTTGCGCCGCAGTTCCGTCATGCGTGGATGCGTGTAAATGCGCGAACTCACGACAATGCGCTTGGGAAATACTTCGGCCAACGATTTTGGGGTGAACTTCTGTGGTGAATGCAAAAGCACCCAGGCACTTTCCTCATACCGCGCCTTGGTCGCCACTTCCGACGAGCTTAAGCCGTCGGCGGTGTTGCCCATCGCAACCACGTCAACATCGCCGCGAAGAAGCGCGAGCCGCGCGGCGTCGGGCGTGGCAAACGTTTTGATCTCTAGCGGGGTGTTCTGCGTTTTGGCAAATGCGCTGATCAGATCGTACTCAAGCCCCGTCAATTCACCATTCGGATCGGTGTAGTAAATCGTCGGGTGGATCATTAGTGCAACGCGCAAAGGAGGTTTTGCCGTGCTGTTGGGGTCAGTTGCAGTCGACGATGCAACGTTGACCGCACGCGACTCGACCCACGTCAAAAACTTGACGGGTAGCAGCAGGGCTGCGGTCGCCGCCACTACGGCAAGGACGACCGCGATAGTGCGGAACGGAGGCATCGGACGGTTAGGGTATCGCACTCTGGGATTCAGGGGGGTGGAGTATACGAGGCCCTATAATTGGAAGTGGTGGGTCGCCTCGCATGTCTAACTTGTGAATCTGGTCAGGTCCGGAAGGAAGCAGCCACAGCAGGGGAAGCAGTGCCGGGGGAACGGCTCACCACCTTTACTCTCCGGCGCGGCGATATGGGCGAATCGCGGCGTTGAGTTTTCCGCGCGGAACTCGCCTACCACTTGAGGTATGGCTCGTCCCGCGCGAAAAACTCGCCTTGCGCTTCATCCCATCTCGCCACGCTGCAACTGGGTTTGAGCGTCGCTCCTTTTAGTGATGGAGCTCCAAGCCTAGTGTCCGCCTCTCTCGCTCTCGCCCGCAAATATCGTCCGCGTAATTTCACTGACTTCTTTATGGGTCAGGAACATATCGTGCGTGCGTTGTCGCATGCACTCACGACCGGTCGGCTACATCAAGCGTATTTGCTGACCGGCACGCGCGGTGTCGGCAAGACTACGATTGCACGGATTCTTGCCAAAGCCTTGAATTGCGAAACTGGCGTAACACCTAATCCTTGCGGCGTTTGTCAGACGTGTCTGGATATCGACGCTGGGCGTTTTCCTGATCTTCTGGAGCTGGATGCGGCGTCGAACACCGGCGTGGACAACATGCGCGAGATCATCGACAACGCGCGTTATGCGCCGACCGCCGGGCGCTACAAGGTGTATCTCATCGACGAGGTACACATGCTGTCGAAGAGCGCGTTCAACTCGATGCTGAAAACGCTCGAAGAGCCGCCCGAACATGTGAAGTTCGTGCTCGCCACGACCGATCCGCAGAAGATCCCGGTGACCGTGTTGTCGCGCTGTTTGCAATTCGCGCTCAAGCAATTTCCGCCGGAGCGCGTAGCTGAGCAATTGCACAAAGTGTTGACGGCTGAGAACGTGCCGTTCGATGCGCCCGCCCTGCGATTGATTGGTGAGGCGGCGCAAGGTTCGATGCGCGACGCCCTCTCGATCACCGATCAGGCGATTGCCTTTGGTCACGGCAAAGTCGAAGAGCAGCAGGTTCGCCAGATGCTCGGCAATGTGGATCGCGATTTTGTCTGGCGCGTGCTCGATGCGGTCGTCGCGCGTGACGCAACGGCGCTTGCTGCCGAGGTTGAGCGTTGTTTCGAACAGGCGCTTGCAGCTGACGACGCCCTCGCGCAACTCGCCCGCGCGCTGCATCGCATCGCGCTTGCGCAACCCGTTCCCGCCAGCGTCGACCCGGAAGACCCGGATCGTGCGCAAATCATGCGCATCGCCGCTGCGCTCACGGCAGAAGAAATCCAGCTCTATTACCAAATCGCGCTGCATGGTCGCGATGATCTGCGCCTCGCGCCGGACGAGCAGACGGCGCTCATGATGACGTTTTTGCGGCTGCTGGCGTTTGCGCCGACGAATGGCAATGAGCCGGTGCGGGAGCGCACGGTGACGTCCTCGTCCACATCGTCCGCTGCAACCACTCCGCCGCCCACCCGCGCCACAAGTCCTTCCCCCGCGGCGCGGGAGAAGGTGCCCGACAGGGCAGATGAGGGCGATAGCCTTACGGGTTCTTCAACGTTGGGCGTTCAATCCACCGCCCTCACCCCAACCCTCTCCCGCGCTGCGGGAGAGGGGGCAGAACCACCCGCCCAACGGGAATTCGATGGCGACTGGCTGCGTCTGGTAACGGCCCTTCCGCTCGCAGCGATGGCTCGCGAACTCGCGCGCCACAGCGCCCTCATCAGCTGGGAAAAAAACCTCATCAAACTTGCGCTGCCGCAAGACAAACGCCCACTGGCCACCCAGAGGGAACGACTTGCCGGTACGCTTTCCGAATACTTCGGACGCCCGCTCAAACTTGAGATCGAACTCACCGACAACGCAGGCGAATCCGTCGCCGTGCGCGACAAGCAGGTCAAGGACGAAAAGCAAACCGCTGCCGAGATCGCCTTCATGGCCGACCCTGCCGTTCAGGTGCTGCTCACAGAAGGTCAGGGCCGCATTCGGGCGGGTAGCATTCAGGCTAACGATTAAAGAAATTGGAGATACAAAATGCTAGGTAAAGGCGGAATGGCCGGTCTCATGCAGCAAGCGCAGCGCATGCAGGAAAACATGAAAAAAGCGCAGGACGAAATCGCCGCGATGGAAGTCGAAGGTCAGGCGGGCGCGGGCATGGTCAAGATCACCATGACCGGCAAGCACGACTGCAAACGTGTGCAGATTGATGCGGGCGTGATGGACGACAAAGACATGCTCGAAGACCTGATCACCGCTGCGATCAACGACGCGTCGCGCAAGATTGAGCAGGCGAGCGCATCCAAAATGGGCGCGCTCGGGGCGGGCATGAATTTGCCGCCTGGAATGAAGTTGCCGTTTTAGTTTTAGTCTCTCCCCCTTCAAGGGGGAGGTTAGGCGGGGGATGGGTTTCGCGCCACCGCACTTGCTGGTGAACTACGAAAAAAACCATCCCCACCCCAGCCCTCCCCTTGAAGGGGAGGGAGCCCGTTAAATCAGCGGATTAGCATTGACCCCCGTCTCCTTCAAAGTCCTAATCGACGCGCTAAAGCAACTGCCCGGCATCGGCCCGCGCGCCGCTCAACGCATCGCGTTCGAACTCGTGCAACATAAGCGCGACGCCGCACTCGGCCTCGCCAAAGCGCTCGAAGGCGCGCTCGAAAAACTCGGCCACTGCGAGCGCTGCAATACGCTGTCGGAAGAGCCACTGTGCAGCCTCTGCTCCAGCAAACGGCGCGACCCCTCGATCCTGTGCGTTATCGAAACGCCGTCCGACCAGATCACGCTGGAGCAGTCCGGCGCGTTCAGCGGGCTCTACTTCGTGCTCATGGGACGCCTGTCGCCGCTCGACGGCGTCGGCCCCGCGCAAATCCACCTCGAAAAACTCGTCGAGCGCGCTACCGACGGCACCGTCAAAGAAGTCATCCTCGCCACCAACTTCACCAACGAAGGCGAAGTCACCGCGCACGTGATCACCGAACTGCTGGAGCCACAAGGCGTGAAGGTGTCGCGGCTTGCGCGTGGCATTCCGATTGGGTCGGAGTTGGAATATGTGGATGCGGCTACTGTCGCGCAGGCGGTGCGGGAGCGGCGGTGAGTCGCGTGATTCTGAAATGCATGCTTATCGGGTTGGTTTTCTCGGCAGCCATCTTGATTTGGTCGTTTGTTCGCCTGCATGCGTTGAAGGATAGAAACGTGTTTTCTTTTGTAATTGGCGCATCGACCTTTGCTGCTTCCTGTATCGGGAGCGTGGTTTGTACGATGCTCATCCTCAGGACGCCTCGATCCTTGTCGGGCGCGATGTCACGAGTGCTGATCGCAGTTCCCATGGCGCTCGTTGCTGGAGTTTTTTGGCTGTGGGCATACTCGTGGGCGAGATCGTTTGGGCTTGACGCAAGCGGAATCGGGCAAGGAATTCTTCCGAGCAGTGCTGAAGAGGCGCGTTTTCTCAACGCAACTGATTCGCGCGTTGCAACGCTTTGTCTCTGGTTGGGAATTTACGGCTCCATCGCTTCGAG
>JBBRGY010000320.1:0-4404 GCA_038223495.1 Burkholderiales bacterium
GTGATGCAAACCTGAGGTGGTACGTCCAGCGGCACTTCGCGCAAATCATGTTTCGCCGAAATACGATCCACAAAAGGAATCGTGAAGCGCAAGCCTGGCTCTAAGGTGGCATGGTATTTACCCAGCCGCTCCACCACCAGCGCACGCTGTTGCGGCACGACGCGGATGGCCTTAATGACAAAGATGATGCCGACCACGAATATCACTAGCGGCACGATAGAACTAAATAAATCACTCATGGTGACCTCCCCAAAAAATCTGTTGATAACAGAGCTGAAACCGTCGTTAATGTTGTTGAACTCTTTGAAGTCGGTTCTGGGTTTCGACTTCCCAGACCAAAAGTATTTGCCAATGCCAATCGCAGGCAATACGAAAAATATCAGGCGAAAAATAAACTTTCGAATGTCGATTTCCTTGACCGGTATTTCGCCGCCGTCGTACTTTGGCATCGGAATCGACGTCGGGATCGGCGTCACAGTTTTTTCCGGGTCCGCAGCACGAACACCTTGTGTCGCTGGCGACTGCGACGGGCGCGTGTCGGTCATTTGCGTCCTCGGCTTGCCCGCAATATTGCCGGTAGTTTTGCCGCCAGAATACTTCGCGACCCAATCCTTCAGGCGCGACTCGATCTGCTTGCCGGCTTCAGCGAGCAACCGCGACAACGGATCGTCGCCGGGTGGTTTGTTGGGCATGGCCATAATCTGCGCGGACTATTTACGCACGAGCGACGGCACTCGCGGACGGAAGCAATCGCGATTTTCGCCGCGCCTAACAGCCGCCACTAAAGGGCTGATCAAGCGCTTCATCCCGGTACTGGCCCGAGGACCAATCGAGAGCCACGCGTTTCCATAATCATCATCTGCTCGCGCTTCGGCGTCGAAACCGTATCAAGCACCGCATCCCATTGCGTCCCGCGATACGAAACCCGTGCGGTGCCATCGTCATGCCACTCAAGCACGCTGACTTTTTGACCGATATCAAGATTGTTGGACAGTTTTGGCTTCGACATAAAGCGCTTCTTCCAGCGGATCACGGCCATCGTACCCGCCACCTCGATCACAGCTGCAAGGCCCCATTGCCAGCCCAATTCGTAGCCCATCGCTGCGACAATGCCGCCGACCACGCAGGCGACCGCCACGATCAGCAGATAGAACGTGCCCGTCATCATTTCGACACCGACCAATATGGCGGCTGCGATCCACCAGAAATATTGCAGGACCATTACTCTTTCTCCGTCTGTACTTAGGGCTTTTGATTGCGCCGTTTGTGAGGATGATACGGATGAAACGCCCTAGCGCCAAGCCAATTACCCGCAAGTCAGCCGCTTGCGCCCGCGTCTCATCGCACCAACAGTTTTGGCAGCCGTTTTTCGCCCGTCAACGACGTTGCCGCAGCGCACAAAAAAGTGACGCAGACGCCGTATAATCAAAGGTTTAGCGCCTTTCGCGCGCCTCAACCCTCCTTCCGAGCCCGCCCCGCATCATGCCGATTTACGAATACGCCTGCCCTGACTGTGGTTACACCTACGACCACATGCAAAAAATGGCAGACGCCCCCATCGCCGCGTGCCCAAAATGCGCCAGCACCAAGTATTACAAGAAGCTCTCCGCCGCTGGCTTTGCGCTCAAGGGCACAGGCTGGTACGTGACTGACTTCCGGGACGGCGGCAAAAAGCCCACCGAAAACAAAGACAGCAAAGACGGAGCCGCATCACCCGCGCCAGCCGCATCGCCTGCGCCCGCTGCTGCTGGCGCGAGCACGTCAGCTCCCGCTGCTGCACCGGCCCCAGCGCCCGCCCCGTCTCCCGCTCCCGCGCCCGCCAGTTCCAGCAAGAGCGAATAAGCAAGCCGAAATCGTGAAGCTCATCCGCAAATATCTACTCGCTGGCCTCTTGGTGCTGGTGCCGATCGGCATCACGATCTGGGTATTGCATTTTTTGATCACATCGCTGGACCAAACGATCCTGCTGCTTCCGATGCACTGGCGCCCGATGTGGCAAGGCGAACTCATCCCAGGCTTCGGCATCATTCTGGCGTTCGTACTGCTGCTGGTGACAGGCGTCATTGCCAGCAACGTGTTCGGCAAGCAGTTTGTTAAAGCGTGGGATAGCCTGGTTCACCGTATCCCAGTGGTTGGCGCTGTTTACAAAAGCGTCAAACAACTTACCGATCCCGTGCTCTCAGAAAACGGTCAGGCTTTCAGCAAAGCCGTGCTGATCGAATTCCCGCATCCGGGCCTGCATTCGATTGCCTTCCTGACCAACAAGGTTGAGGGTGAGCTGCGCGACAGACTCGGCGAAGATCACGTCGCGGTGTACATCCCGACCACGCCGAACCCCACCGGTGGCTACATGCTGCTGGTGCCCAAAGCCAAACTCGTGCCGCTCGACATGAGTGTTGATCAGGCATTGAAATACATCATTTCGATGGGTGTCGCCGCGCCGCCACCGACTCAGGGCGAGCTGGCTCGCTGGGCCGCAGCGCCGCCACCGTTCGACGGCAGCGACCGAAATTGACTGGGTGATCGGCGCTTGAATTTTTCAATGCGCTGCTCTCCCGAACCAAACACCCGGCACACCCTATTCCGCCCTGTCATCCTGAGCATCGCGAAGGATCAGACAGCACTCACAGAAAATTTTGCTTCGTGAAAATCCCGGTTGTTCAACCTGATTCTTCGCGAAGCTCAGAATGACAAAGAGACAACTATGAGAACTACTTACACCGGCTTAGTCGACGCCAAATACATCGACCAGATTGTCACCGTCACCGGCTGGGTGCATCGTCGTCGCGACCACGGCGGCGTGATCTTCGTTGACCTGCGCGACCGTGAAGGCATCAGTCAAGTCGTGATCGATCCAGATCGCCCCGAAGCGTTCAAACTGGCCGAAACGCTGAGGAACGAATTCTGCATCCGCGTCACCGGCCACGTTCGCGCCCGTCCCGAAGGTACCGTCAACAAAGACATGGTCTCCGGCGGCATTGAAATCTTCGCGCACGAAATCGAAATCTTCAACGCTGCGCTCACACCGCCGTTCATGATCGACGAGGACAACGTCAACGAAGAGCTGCGCCTGAAATATCGCTACCTCGATTTGCGTCGCCCGCAAATGGCGAAAAACATCATGCTGCGCGCCCGAGTTGCACGCGCTGCGCGCGAATTTCTCGACGAACGCGGCTTCGTCGACATCGAAACGCCAGTGCTGTACAAAAGCACGCCTGAAGGCGCACGCGAATTTCTCGTGCCATCACGCTTAAGCGACGGCCAGTTCTACGCCTTGCCGCAATCGCCACAGCTGTTCAAGCAACTGTTGATGGTCGCAGGTTTTGATCGTTACTACCAAATCGTTAAATGCTTCCGCGACGAAGACTTGCGCGCTGATCGTCAGCCCGAATTCACGCAGATCGATATCGAAACTTCGTTCCTAGACGAGTTCGAAGTGCAAGACATGATGGAAGAGCTGATCCGTCATCTGTGGAAAAAAGGCTTGGGCGTTGACCTGCCGAAATTCCCACGTCTGCCTTACGCCGAAGCAATGGGTAAATACGGCAGCGACAAGCCGGACCTGCGCGTCAAGCTTGAGCTGACCGAACTCACCGACGTCATGAAAACGGTGGACTTCAAAGTCTTCCGTGGCGCAGCCGATTTGAAAGACGGTCGCGTGGTGTGTCTGCGTGTTCCGGGTGGCTCAAAAATCTCGCGCAAAGAGATCGACGACTACACGACATTCGTCGCCATTTACGGCGCGAAAGGCCTGGCCTGGATCAAGGTCAACGACGTCACGAAACTGAACGAAGAAGGCCTGCAAAGCCCAGTCGTCAAATTCCTCACGCCCGATTCGCTCGCGCAGATCATGCAGCGCAGCGGCGCGCAAAACGGCGACATCATCTTCTTCGGCGCAGACCGCAAGAAGGTCGTGAACGACGCGATGGGCGCACTGCGCGCGAAGATCGGCGTGCAACACGGCACCGAACTCGGCTTCTTCGAAAAAGGCTTCAAGCCGTGCTGGGTCGTCGACTTCCCGTGTTACGAGTACGACGAAGAAAACAAGCGCTACGTCGCGGCGCATCACCCGTTCACCAGCCCGAAAGACGACCACTGGGATTTGCTCGACACCGACCCAAGTCAGGTGCTCGCCAAAGCCTACGACGTCGCCATGAACGGCTGGGAATTAGGCGGCGGCTCAGTGCGTATCCACCGCCCTGAACTGCAAGCCAAACAGTTCGCCACACTCGGCATCAGCGAGGAAGATCAACGCGCCAAATTCGGGTTTTTGCTAGACGCGTTGCAGTACGGCGCACCGCCACACGCAGGAATCGCCTTCGGCCTAGACCGCATCGTCACCATGATGTGCGAAGCCGAATCAATCCGCGACGTGATCGCCTTCCCGAAAACGCAACGTGGGCA
>JBBRGY010000321.1:0-4387 GCA_038223495.1 Burkholderiales bacterium
AATCAACCGTTTCCTTGTCGAGATCGCCCAACATCTCGGCAGCCAGCTTTTGCAGGCGACACTCGGTGTAGCGCATCGCAGCCGCGTTGTCGCCGTCCACCGAGCCGAAATTGCCCTGACCGTCGACCAGCTCGTAGCGCATCGAAAACGGTTGCGCCAGACGAACCAGCGTGTCGTAAATAGAAGCATCGCCGTGCGGGTGGAACTTACCCATCACCTCGCCAACCACGCGCGCGCACTTCACATACGGACGGTTATGCACATTATTGGCCTCATGCATGCCAAACAGCACACGGCGGTGCACCGGTTTGAGGCCATCGCGTACGTCGGGCAGCGCGCGCCCCACAATCACGCTCATGGCGTAATCTAGGTATGACGTGCGCATCTCCTGTTCGAGACTAATCGGTAGCGTTTCTTTGGCGAATTGATCCATGCGTCGGGTGAGAACCTTTTAACTAGCAACGAGCGAACGAGCGGTGAGCGGTGCCGAACAGCAAAAACAGCAAAAGCGTTGCGGGCAACCGATCATTTTAGTCTGTCCGGCCGATGCGCCCAACGCCGTTAAAACTGGTGAAGTTGCGTATCTGCCACAGAACATGCCCTTAAAGGTGTGTGAACCCCTTCCCGATGACGGTTGCTCGTTGCAACGCATAAATACCCAGTGTTATATTGCGTCAGGAGGGAACTTTGTGTCGCACGCTTGGGTATGTCTGAGTGCGTTAATTGCAAAGTCGCCCGTGACATCGTCTCAAGCCTTCAAGGGGTACAAAATCAATGAAACTTCGCTTAATCGCTAGCGCTGTCTCTAGTGCAGTGGTTGCGCTTACCGCGGGTGTAGTCTTCGCGCAAGCCAATCCAGCCAACAGCGCCTATCTACTGTCCGCCACTGGCGCCGCAGACAACAACGTCGTTCGCAGTGGCGCTTACGGCGCAACTAACGGCTCTGACAAACTTTGCTGGCGCACAGGTTACTGGACACCCGCGATGGCGATTGCTGAATGCGATCCTGATCTCGTGAAGAAGGTCTCCGCACCGGCAGCTCCGTCTGCTCCTGCGATGCCAGCTCAGCCGTCTGCTCCTTCCGCACCAAGCGCTCCAGCAGCACCTGCTAAGCCTGTGGCCCCACCAGCACCGTCTGTCCAGAAGATCACGCTTGCTTCCAAAGCGCTGTTCGACTTTGACAAGTCAGTCCTGCGCGCCGAAGGCAAAGCAGTTCTTGATCGCGAAATCGTTTCGCGCATCGCAGAAGTGCAAAAGCTTGAGCTCGTACTCGTGACCGGTCACACTGATCGCCTGGGTTCGCAGCAATACAACCAGAAGCTCTCCGAGCGTCGCGCTGCTTCGGTTGCTGCGTATCTGGCAAGCAAAGGTGTTGCTAAAGACAAGATCGAAACCCTCGGCATGGGCAAAACCCAGCCAGTACCGGGCGTTGTTTGCAACCAGAAGAACCGTAAGGCTCTGATCGCTTGCCTGCAACCGCATCGTCGCGTTGAAGTCGAAGTCAAAGGCGAGATCGTTATCCGTAAGTAATTACGCAACGGTTCTGCTTAAAGCTTGAGCTCGCGTCAGCGGGTTCAAAGCCACTAAAACCCCGCTCCGGCGGGGTTTTCTGTTTCTAGCGCATGCAAAAATGCTCGCAACCGCAACCATAGGCACGTCTTCATGAGTCCCATCGGCAACACCCTCGTTTCGGCTCGTTGGCTGATCACCGCCACGGCCGACGGCGTCCGCGCTATTGAGCAGGCAGCCCTAATTTTTAACGAATCAGGAATCATCACAGCGGTCGGAACCGCAACCGAGCTCGCAAGCGCGGAAAACATCGCGCATCGGGTTGCTCTGCCCAATCACCTGCTGGCTCCTGGCCTCGTCAATGCTCATTGCCACGCCGCGATGTGCCTGTTGCGTGGCGCCGCAGACGATTTGCCGCTACACCGGTGGTTGCAAGAGCGCATATGGCCGATGGAGGGCGAGCTGCTCGATGAAGCGTTCGTACAAACCGGAACCCAGCTTGCGGCAGTCGAAATGATACTGGGCGGAACCACCACGTGTGCGGATATGTACTTCTATTCCCGCGCCGCAGGTCGTGCCTTTTTGTCCATCGGCATGCGTGGCGTGCTGACCTTGCCCGTCATCGACTTCCCAACGCATTACGCGTCCGATGCCGACGCATACATCACGACCGGACTGCTGGTTCGCGACGAATTAGCGGACGAACCGTTGCTCTCTTTTGCGCTCGCACCGCACGCTCCCTACACCGTCTGCGACGCCACGTTTAGCCGTGTGCTCGCGTTCGCCAACGAACTCGGCCTGCCCGTCCACACGCACCTACAGGAAACCGCTCAGGAAATCACCGACGCCCTCGCACAATCGGGCGAGCGCCCCACCGCACGACTCGCAAGGCTCGGTGCGCTAGGACCGGATTTTTTCGCGGCGCACGGCGTGCATTTAAACGACGAAGACATTGCAACGCTCGCTCGTTACGGCTCGTCAATCGTGCATTGTCCCTCGTCTAATTTAAAGCTCGCCAGCGGCCTGGCCCCCGTCGCCCAAATGCTCGCGGCAGGCATCAACGTGGGCCTCGGCACCGACGGCGCGGCCAGCAACAATCGCCTCGATATGTTCGAAGAAATGCGCCTCGCCGCGTTAATCGGTAAGGTGCAGGCGAACGACGCGTCCGCAGTCAACGCGACGCAGGCATTCACGATGGCGACACTCGGCGGCGCACGCGCAACCGGATTGGGCGCGGTCACCGGCTCGCTGGAAATCGGAAAGAGCGCAGACCTCATTGCGCTGTCGCTCGACTCGCCTGGCATGACCCCGCTCTTCGACCCAGTGTCGCATTTCGTCTACGCCGCATCACGCGCCGACGTTATCGACGTTTGGGTGGCGGGCGTCCAGCGCGTCAAAGACGGCGCGCTCACCGGCGCCGCAGCGCACACGATGGCAGAATTGGCCCCGAACATCCAGAGCATCAGCGCGCGCGTCGCGGCGCTGCGCAAATAAAGAGCAGTACCCATGACGACAGTTCACGACAACGCCAACTCAAACCGAAACGCCGACCCGAAGCACAATGCCGATCCGGCGGAACTCGCCAAATTTTCAGCGCTAGCCAGTCAATGGTGGGACGAAAACGGCAAATTTCGTCCACTGCACGACATCAATCCGCTACGTCTGGCGCTCGTCGATGAACATTCGGCAGGTGTAAAAGGCAAAAAGGCCATCGACATCGGTTGCGGCGGCGGACTCGTTTCAGAAGGCCTCGCGCGCATGGGCGCGCAAGTCACGGGCGTAGACATGGCGACTAAGGCGTTGGCCGTGGCCAAACTGCATGCGCTGGAATCAAACGTGGTCGTCAATTACCGTGAAATAACAGCCGAGGCGATGGCCGACGAGGCTGCGGGTCACTTTGACATCGTGACCTGCCTCGAAATGCTCGAACATGTCCCCGATCCGGCGTCCGTCGTCACTGCCTGCGCCAACCTTGCTAAACCCGGCGCTCACGTCTTCTTCAGTACCATTTCGCGCACACCAAAAGCGTACGCACTAACGGTGCTAGGCGCGGAATACGTGCTAGGCCTCCTGCCCAAGGGCACGCACGAATATGCCAAATTCCTGAAACCCTCCGAACTCATCGGTTTTGCAAGAGCCGCGGGCCTCGAACTTGTCACGATGCACGGCATGAGCTACAACCCGCTCACTCACGTCGCAAAATGGTGCGAAGACACCAACGTGAACTACATCGTCGTGATGCGAAAACCTTAACAGCTTTATCGTGAAATGACGGCGGCAAAGGGGCTAGTGCTCCGTTTATCAATTTATCGACAAATAAGTAAATAGGCGTTTAGCCCCTATAAAATGGTGCTTTCGTTGAAAAGCCATTGGCAGATTGGTCAAATGTTTCAGCAACAAACGCCAAACCAGATTGGCTAACAGACCCCCGACGCAGCTTGCTAGAATTAAAGCTCATTGGGCGGTTAGCTCAGCGGTAGAGCACTGCCTTCACACGGCAGGGGTCACTGGTTCGAACCCAGTACCGCCCACCAATGAAATCAAGGACTTACGAGAATTCGTCGGTCCTTTTTTTTATGCTTGTAAAACGCGAAATAACCAGTTCCCGCGCCCATTTCCCAGCAATACCAATAGCTTGTAGCTCTTTGCCAGCCTACTTCGCCGTCGGCAACGCAAACTCCGCGCCTCGGCCGATGCTCTCCGGCCAGCGCTGCATGATGCTCTTTTGTTTGGTGTAGAAGCGCACGCCCTCTTCGCCGTAAGCATGCATATCGCCAAACAGGCTTCGCTTCCAGCCACCGAAACCGTGCCATGCCATGGGCACTGGAATCGGGACATTGATTCCCACCATGCCCACCTGAATGCGCC
Source organism: Burkholderiales bacterium (assembly GCA_038223495.1). Classification (GTDB taxonomy): domain Bacteria; phylum Pseudomonadota; class Gammaproteobacteria; order Burkholderiales; family Casimicrobiaceae; genus Casimicrobium. Next base: position 4,378 of record JBBRGY010000321.1, read on the forward strand.
GTGAAAACTC
>JBBRGY010000322.1:0-4361 GCA_038223495.1 Burkholderiales bacterium
GAGATTTCACCGGGCTTGATTTTCAGCTTATCCACCAGGATGACGCGAGCACGCGTCGAAAAGCCAAACCACGTGCCGCTGGTCAGGCGATACGCGGCAGGAATGCGCTCATTCAACACCGCCGACTGAATCGGCGCAAAAATTCCTTCCTGATCGGCCAGCCACAAGCGGCCCGCGTCCACCGTCAAAAACACATCAGCGGGCGAGTTGGCACCTTCGGCCTTGATCCGTGCGAGCAAGGTGTCTTCGCCGCCGTCGATGCGATTGATTTTGATGCCCGTCGTTTTGGTGAAGTTCGTATACAACGCCTCGTCGGTGTTGTAGTGACGCGCCGAATAGAGATTCAGCACTTTGTCCTGCGCCTGAACTTGCGCGTTGAGGCCCGTCAGCGCGATCGCACCAGCGATAGCGACGAAGCCTGCGCGAAGCCATGAGCCCGTTCTAAAAATAGCGTTGTGTTTCATCAATCAATCCCGCAGATGTGCGGGTTTCCAGCTAAAAGCGATTGGTGAAGTATACAGAAATGCGAACCGTTCGCGTTTACGACTGTAGTCGGCAACGCTGAGTCAACATGCGAAATGCGCACCAAAAACACAACAGCTTTTTCGTATTCCTAGCGCATACTGCCGTCTACATGCGGGCTAGCGAAGGAAGTTTATCAAAAATACCACTAAGTCGATTTTTATTAAAAATCGCCCGTAGCACCTGATAAATCTAGGTTTCAGCCTAAAGCTGCTCTCTCAAGAATCGCGCAAATTCATCACCGAAATCGGGGTGCTCGAGCCCGAGTTTCACGGTGGCTTCAAGGTAGCCGAGCTTGGTGCCGCAGTCGTAGCGACGACCCACGGTTTCTAATGCGTAGACCGGTTGGTCGGCCATCAGCGATGCGATGGCGTCGGTCAACTGAATCTCACCGCCGGATCCGCGTTTGATGTGTTTAAGGTGCTCAAAAATGCGCGCCGGGAGCACGTATCGACCAATTGCGCCAAATTGCGACGGGGCATCGGCTGGTTTTGGTTTTTCGACGAAACCCGACAGGCGCATGGCGTCGCCGTCCACGTGGGCAATGGTTTCCGCGATTTTGATCGCGCCGTAACGGGAGATTGAATCGCCCGGCATGTGATTCACGCCAATAACAGCCCCGCCGTCGCCACATAAGCGGCCATACGCGTCGCAAAGCTGAGCGGTGGCACCGAGCGCGCCTGGCCCGATTTGCGTCGCTCTGATGAGCTCATCGGCGAGGATGACGGCAAACGGCTCATCACCCACAACGGGCTGCGCGCACAAAACCGCGTGGCCTAAGCCCATCGCGTCGCCCTGTCGAAGAAAAATGCAGTTGATGTTGGACGGCACGGCGGCGGCGAGCTCATCAAGAAGCGCCTGCTTGCCCGCAAGAATGAGCTCATTTTCCAGCTCATAAGCGCGGTCAAAATGGTCTTCGATCGCGCGCTTGTTGCGGCCCGTGATGAAAATCATGTCGGTGATCCCGGCGGCAGCCGCCTCCTCCACCGCGTATTGGATCAAAGGCTTGTCGACGACGGTCAACATTTCTTTCGGCATGGCTTTGGTGGCCGGTAGGAATCGGGTGCCGAGACCGGCGACGGGGAACACGGCTTTACGAATACGGCGGGGAGCGGACATATTTAGTTTGAATTCAAGAGGGTTTGAAATTGTGATTCGTCGAGCACCGTCACACCCAAGCGCTTCGCGTCATCGAGCTTGCTGCCCGCCTCAGCGCCTGCGACAACGTAGTTTGTTTTCTTCGACACCGAGCCAGAGACTTTACCGCCTGCGGCTTCGATCATGGCCTTCGCGTCTTCGCGTTTGAGCGTAGGCAAAGTGCCCGTCAACACGAAGGTTTTGCCTGACACGGTTTCGAGCAGAGCGACCGGCTCGGCAATCGGCGCGAACTCGAAGCCACAAGCCAGCAGGCGCTCAACAGCACTTCTATTTTTCGGATTAGCGAAAAAGTGCTGAATGCTGGCGGCAACAATCGGGCCCACATCACGCACTTGAAGCAGCGCGTTTTCGTCGGCGTTCATTACCGCGTCAATACTTCGAAAATGGCGCGCCAAATCCTTGGCCGTCGTTTCCCCCACATGCCGAATGCCAAGCGCGAAAATGAAGCGATGCAGCTCCGCCTGTTTCGCCTTACCGAGTTCAACAATCACGCTGGCCGCCGATTTTTCGCCCATGCGGTCAAGCCCGGCGAATTGCTCCTGCGTCAAAGCGAAAAGATCGGCCGCCTCGTGAACCAGATCGGCATCCACCAATTGCTCGACGAGTTTGTCGCCCAATCCTTCAATATCAAGCGCGCGCCGCTGCGCAAAGTGCAGCAACATGCCTTTGCGTTGTGCCGGGCAAATCATGCCACCGGTACAGCGCGCAATCACCTCGCCCTCGGGCCGTTCAACCAGCGACGAACACTCGGGGCAGTTCGTCGGCAACGCAAATTTAACCGTGTCTGCCGGTCGACGATCAAGCGCCACACGCACGACTTCCGGGATCACATCGCCCGCGCGGCGCACTATGACGCTGTCGCCAACGCGCACATCCTTGCGGCGGACTTCGTCGAGATTGTGCAGCGTTGCGTTCGACACCGTAACGCCGCCAACGAACACAGGCTCAAGCCGCGCCACCGGCGTGATCGCCCCCGTGCGCCCGACCTGCACCTCAATGGCGAGTACGCGAGTGATTTCTTCCTGCGCCGGAAATTTGTGCGCCACGGCCCAGCGCGGTTCGCGCGTGACAAAGCCTAATTGCTCCTGCCAGTCGCGACGATTAACTTTGTAAACCACGCCATCAATGTCAAAACCAAGCGCATCGCGACGCGTCGCGATATCAGCATGAAACGCCGCAAGCGCATCAGGCCCGGACGCCAGACGACGATCTGCGTTCACGGGTATGCCGAATTCCGCCAGGGCATCCAGCAGCGCTGACTGCGAGGGCGGCAACGTCCAGCCTGACACTTCACCCAAGCCGTAAGCGAAGAAAGACAGCGGACGCGCCGCCGCAAGTTTCGGATCGAGCTGGCGAATGCTGCCTGCCGCGCCGTTGCGTGGATTCACTAATGTGGCCAAACTGGCAGCGCGTTGTTTGCCGTTGTATCTGTCGAAATCAGCGCGCGTCATGAACGCTTCACCGCGCACTTCGAGCACTGCGGGTGGATGGTTTCCACGTAATTTGAGTGGCACCGATTTAATGGTGCGCGCGTTCTGTGTCACTTCTTCGCCGGTCTCGCCGTCGCCACGCGTTGCGGCGCGAACCAAGAGGCCGTTCTCGTAGCGCAGCGAAAGCGCAAGCCCGTCAAACTTGAGTTCAGCGAGATAGTCCACCGGCGCATCCGCCTCAGTGAGCTTTAGCTCCTTGCGAACACGCGCGTCGAATGCACGCGCGCCTGCGACCGTGACGTCCGTCTCGGTGCGAATGGAGAGCATCGGCACCGCGTGTCGCACCGACAGAAATGCGTCAAGCGGCGCACCGCCGACACGCAACGTTGGTGAGTCCGTCGTCTGTAACTCAGGATATTGCGACTCCAGCGCCTGCAACTCGCGAAACAACCGGTCGTATTCAGCATCAGGAATCGACGGATCGTCCAGCTCGTAATAGCGCCGATTGGCCTCGGCTAGAGCTTCTCGCAATTCTGCGGCGCGGCTGAACGCCATTTCGTCTGCAACAAGTGACATGTCGCTCAATAAAACAGCGAACGCGCGGTTTCGGAACCTGGCTCAATGCCCGCGTTGACGAGCGCATCCATCGCAGTTTTCACATCATCACGTGTCGCTGTAAATTGAAGGTCATCAAGCGCCTCACCTTCACTGGTTTTCAGATCTGCGTCGAGCAATTTCGCCAGCGCGCGCAAGCTTTGCCGGTACATATCAAAGCGAACCAGCGGCTGCTTCAAACGAACGGGCTCCAGCGTGCAGCGAAGCGCTGTGAAATTCTCGGTGCGCAAGCGCTCCGGCGTGAAAGGCCGCTCAAAACCATCGACCATGTGAAAGATCACGGCGTCTGATTCAACCTCGTGATACGCGAATCGGCCGTCAGACTGCAAGCGAAAACCATTGGCTTCCAGAGTGCCACGCAATCGCGTGCCGGGCCAGTGACTACCATCTTTTTTGACCAGATACGCGACGGGAATTATGTCCACGGCCGCTAAAAAGCTATCAAGTTCTGCAGCTCGCACCGGACCATCGCGGAATCCGTGAAAGTGCGCCTCACACCCCTGCGCAGTCGCCAGCTCGGTCAGCACAAAACGCCATTCGTCCATATCCTGCGGCTCAATCGGACCCGCACGCGATGCCAGTGGGAGGGCGAGCGCCAATTGCTGCACCGAACCCACGTTTGCGGGATCAAACGTT
>JBBRGY010000323.1:0-4327 GCA_038223495.1 Burkholderiales bacterium
CCAACGCCAATCGAATCATGCGTGAATATGTAGAGAACGCGAATTTTCATGAGCGCGGCCATACGAATGGCGTTTCGCGCGTAATCGCTGAACACGAGGAAGGTGCCGACGTACGGGATGATGCCGCCGTGCAGCGACAGGCCGTTGGCAATGGCGCACATACCGAATTCGCGCACGCCGTAACTCACGTGGTTACCAATGCCTTCTGCCGTGACGGCCACAGACTGCTTGTGATTCGTCAGATTGGATCCGGTCAAATCGGCCGAGCCACCGATCATCTCTGGCAAAGCGGGCCCGAAAAATTCGAGCGCGTTTTGTGCGGCTTTGCGGGTGGCAACTTCTTTGTCAATGGCAACAGCGGCGTCGACTGCATGCTTCAGGATGTCGGCGTAATTAGCGGGCAGATCGTTCGCGAGGCGACGCTTCAACTCAGGATCAGCGCTCGCGAAAGACTTGTTCCATGCAGCTTCCACCGCAGCACCACTCGCTTTGGCGTCGAGCACGGCATAGGCTGCCGCTGGCATCTCAAAGGGCGGCAATGTCCAGCCGATGTTGGCGCGCGTCGCTGCGATTTCGTCGCCCATGACAGCCGTGCCGTGCGCTTCGGCGGTGCCGTGTTTATTCGGCGAACCGTGACCGATATCGGTCTTGCAGATGATGAGCGTGGGGCGCGATGTTTCCGTTTTTGCAGCGACGATAGCCAGGTCTACGGCGTCAATACTTTGTCCGTCAATCGGCCCGATCACATTCCAGCCATAGGCACGGAAGCGCCCGGCCGTGTCATCGCGAAACCAGCCTTCTACGTGACCGTCGATCGAGATGCCGTTGTCGTCGTAGAAGGCAATCAATTTGTTCAGGCCGAGGACGCCGCCGAGTGAAGCAGCTTCGTGCGAAATGCCTTCCATCATGCAGCCGTCGCCCATGAAAACGTAGGTGTGGTGATCAATCACCGCGCCGTACTTTTTCGCCAGCAATTTCTCTGCGAGTGCCATGCCCACAGCGTTAGCGAAGCCCTGCCCGAGCGGGCCGGTGGTTGTTTCAACGCCCGGCGTTACGCCCACTTCTGGGTGGCCGGGCGTCTTGCTATGCAATTGCCGGAAATTTTTGATCTCCGACATTGGCAAGTCGTACCCCGACAAGTGGAGCAGCGCATACAGCAGCATCGAGCCGTGACCATTCGACACCACGAAGCGGTCGCGGTTTGGCCAGTGCGGATTGGCGGGGTTGTGACGCAGGTGTTTCGACCACAACGCAACGGCAATTTCGGCCATGCCCATTGGCATGCCCTGATGCCCGGATTTGGCTTGAGCAACGGCGTCCACCGCGAGAATGCGGATGGCGTTAGCGGCGGTGTGGAGATCAGTGGCGGAAGGTGTGGCCATTCAGGATACCGATATGAGGGAAAGCGCCGCGTTCACGCGGGTCAGCCTTCAATTATCGCTGAGCCGGGACAACCGGTCGTTCAGGAAACAGCTTTATCATGAAATGAATCACACACCGGGGCTAGACCAGTAAAAGTCAATTAGTTGACTTCTCAAGAAATGATGCGGCAGCCCCCATAAATTGGTCATTTCAGAAAAAAGCTGCTTGTCATTTCTCGTCGTCGATGCTCTGCGAAATTTACATCTGCGCCCACGGCAGACCATCAAACCGCCAACCGCTCTTGTGACCGCGATGAAAGTCTTCGTTGAGATCGCCCTCAAATCCATGCAGCACGTTGTACACATCCGAAAATCCAGCCTTTTCCAGTACAACGCCCGCATCAATGGAGCGCTTGCCGCTGCGACAGATCAGCACGACCGGACGTGTTCTGACGCCTGCGACCAGCGCCTTCACATGCTGCGCAAACTCGGGCTGCACGTCCCAGTCCGGCGGTTCCTGCCACGCAACGTGTTCGGCACCTACGGGATGTCCGACGTAAAAGTATTCGATTTCGGAGCGGACATCGACGAACACTGCATCAGTGTTTTGGTGGATGAAGGCGTGGGCGTCTTTGGGGGTGAGGTGTTTCATGATTTGGTCGCGATAACAGGCAAGGTACGATGCAAGCGCGATATTAAAGCGCCGACCATCGCCAGCAAGCTGAGGAGCGCCAGAACCAACGGCGCCAAGGTGAAGGACATTGGAAACCACCAGTCGCTGCCATCGCCTGACACCGCCTGCAACGCGGCAGGCACGGCGACGTACATGAACAACAAATAGAGCAGGATGACCGCTGAGCGTCGTCGCGGTGAGGTCGTGAATGTGTCCGCCATCAGCGTGAACGCGAAATCGCGAAGCAGTACCAGCGCTAGCCACAAGAACGCTCCGGCATGGCTTGCAAGATCTAGCCTGCTCGAAGCCGCAGTGTTCACGGAAAAACCGGCAGGACGAAAGCCCGCAACTTCGGGGCCGCTGGACGTCACCGCCATTGCCGCCGCCAGCAACGCGCCAACGATGGCGCAAGCAACCACGCTGGTGGCCGCGCTCACGCTCGCCAGCGCGCGTGACGGCTCTCCCGCCGCCCAATGCGTGCGAATGCGCTGCCAGGTGAACAACGACTGCGGCTCCCACAACATCAGCACCCACGCCGCCACCGCCAGCGCAAGCGTCGCGCCGATCAAGGCCCGGATGATTATTGACGTGTCCACCGTGCTGCTCATGCCCGATGCCCACACGCCCATGAACGCTAAAAATGCAGGCAGCGCCCACGGCATTTGCCGCACCTGCAGCGCCTGTCGCATGGCGCGCCACGCGCCCAAAAGGCCCCAGGCCGCTAAGCAGAGCGCGGTCCACATGGCGAGCAGTTGTGGCGTGGCGGTCATGCCAAACCATTCTGTTCGGATGCTTTCGCCGCTGCTACCCGTCAGTCCCAATGGCGCCGCCTTGAACGCAATAAACACCAATGCAAACACAGCAATTGTCGGCACGCTGACCCGAGGCTCGCCACTGCCGCTTTGGAAGGCGAGCGGTGCCACTAAGGCTGTCGAATGTGCAAAGAGCCCCAACGCCAGCAGGAACACATACTCAATCGCGGGATTGTTTGCGTCAGAAGCGCTGACCGATGTGCGCCCGCTGAATATCGCCACGAGCGCACACAGCAACGCCACGTACCAGACGTAGCTGGTCGCGCCGAATAGCTTGCCAGATGTCAACTGCCACGCGGTCATGCGCGACATCCGCTGCTGGTTCCAGGTTCGACCCGTGATTTCGTCGCGAATGCTGGCGCCAGCAACGCTTGTTCCCCAAAATAAAACCGCGAGCGAAAGCGCGACCCACGCGGCACCGTGGATCGCTTTCGTCGTCGGCTCAGTCGAGGCCAGCAAACCAACAACAATAGCGATGACCACGGGGGCCAGAATCAGTCGCGTGGCGCTGATCTGCAACCAGAGCTGGCGGCGAAATTCGGGGTTAAGGTGCAGGCTCATTGTGACCTCTCGCTGTCAGTCGGGGCGGTCTTCGGTGCGTCGGAAATTGACTGCTCGTAACTCGCCGCTAACGTTTGTCGCGTTTCGCCAAAGCTCAACACTTGCGCGCCACTGCTCACGAGTTGTTGCAATAGCGCGGTTTGTCCGGCGTCGTCGAGTTCAGCCTCGATTTGCAAGTGCGTCGCGTCGGTTACAACGGAACTTTCGGTCGCAAGTGTTCGAATCTGCCCGCCCGGCAATGGCACCGACGTCCAATCCGGCCACGGCGATTGCAGCACTACATCAAGGCTTCGCTTGCGGCGCGCTGATTTAAGCGGCGTGGCATCCGCAGCAACCGTAGACAGCGCTCGATACTCAATCATCCGCCCCGCACGCAACACCAGCATGTGCGTCGAATACGCCTCGAGCTCGGTCAGGATGTGCGACGAAACGAGGAGCGTGATGCCATCGGCCTGCAAGCGGCGGAAGAGGCCAGCCAGACTCGCGCGCGCTTCCGGGTCAAGACCCGAGGCAGGCTCGTCGAGGACCAGAAGCTTGGGCGTGCTGATGATCGCTTGACCGATCGCCACACGCTGACGCTGTCCGCGCGACAGCTCGCGCACGCGTTTCGGTAAACAGTGCGCGATGTCGAGTTGTGCCGCCACGGTCTCGGTGCGAGCGTCAAGATTGGCGTCCGGCACGCCACGCGCCGCTGCCGCGTAACGCAGGCATTGGCTCGCTGTTAACTCATCGTAGAGTCCGAATTCGTCTTCGAGATACCCGATGTCGCGATGCGCGAGCCGGGGGTTGTCGGTGATGGCGAACCCATTCAAATACACCGCGCCCGCGAGCGGTTCGGCAAGCCCCGCGATGCAGCGCATTAGCGTGCTCTTGCCCGCGCCATTCGGGCCGACCAAGGCGGTGACACTACCCGCCGCTAA
>JBBRGY010000324.1:0-4318 GCA_038223495.1 Burkholderiales bacterium
GATGCCCGGCACCAGCTTCGCCTTTGATGGGCGTACCGGTAATCGGGAGGTCGCGGATGTGACTATAGAAGTCGCATTCGCTGCTGTGTAGCGAACCAGACTGCGTTACCGATCATGATGGCTTTCTTGATTCCCTGTTGATGGCAGGAAGGATTGTTGGCGCCTGCTGCTGACAGCAATGTGTCAGTAGGGATTGGAAAATGTCAGAAGCCGTCATGCACGCAAGCGGCGGCCATGCAGAAACGCGACTGGGACATGGGGCGTGGGGCATCGTAGCCGGCGTTCTGGATTCCCATCCTTCGCCAGGTTCGGGACGAAAATGACGGCGGTTCGCGTTAAAGCGACGATTCCGTTCGGGCTATTTTCCGAGTAACGAAATGCCGAAAATCCGCTCGCCATTGCGATACGCAATTTTTGTCCCTACATCACGTGGCAACTCGGCCAGCCAGCGCTGGTAGTAGTCCATGATTTCCCGATACTGCGCCCAGCGCTCCGTCACCCAGCAATCGGAGCCGAGCAGAAAGCGATCGGGATAGGCTGTGAACAGCGCGCGCCATTGCTTTGACAGTTTGCCGCCGTCGGTGATGTCGTTGCGATAGGAGAGCTCGCCCATCAAGTCGGGATGCGCTTTCATCATCGCTGCGACACGCTCAGTGGCGACGCTAAATCCGGTGTGTGCCCAAATCACTTTGGCCTTCGGTGCGAGCGTAAAAATGTAGTTAATCGCGGCTTCGTCGCTATGCGCATGCAGCCACAAATCATGCTTCTGCGCGAAGGCGACGATCTGCGCGAACTCTTTCGATTTCGCCTCATCGCCGTACAGATGAAACTCACCAATGCCGCGCACTTTCCCCTTCATCGCGCCATCGGCGTGTTCGCGCTCGATCATGGCGACAATTTCGGGATTTTTGTGCCATGTTCCGTAGTCGGCACGATCTCGATAAACGCGAATGAACGGCACGACCGTGAGCGCCGGATTGGCAGTCGGTGCGGCGTTCATCAACAGCACAGAACCGTCGTTCGGACGCGAGTTCGCGAGGATACCGCGCACATTGCTCTGCCGGAAAATCTCCAGCACTTTAGCGGGCGGATAGCTCTCGCGCGCCTCGATGTTGTAGTGCAGGTGAGCGTCGAACACCGGAAGGGGTTCGACGGCGTGTGCGCCTGTCAACAGCAGCGCCGTCGCGCACAACGTCGACATCGCTCGCAAATTTAGCAAAGAACCCACTACGCCTCCAGCGCCGAAATCATCTCCACCCGAGTCGCGTGTCGGCCACCCTCGAATTCGGCGGCAAGGAACGTGTCCACGATATCAAGCGCCAGTCCTTCACCCACCACGCGCGCGCCAAGCGCCAGCATGTTGGCATCGTTGTGCTGACGGATCATGCGGGATGAAAACGTGTCCATGCAGACGCCGCAACGGATGCCCTTCACTTTGTTCGCCGCGATCATGATGCCCTGACCGGTGCCACACAGGATGATGCCAAAACGGCAGTCACCAGAGGCCACGAGCCGAGCCGCCGCTTCGCCCTGCTTCGGATAAGGAATGCTTTCAGGCGTTGTCGGCCCAATGTCAACCGCCACCCAGCCACGCGACGCGACATGAGCGGCGATGGCTTGTCGCAGGGCAATGGCGGCGTGATCGCTGGAGAGAACGATGCGGTTGTTGGTTGTCATTGAGAAGTCACTCCGGTTATCCGAGGCCATTGGGCGACGGGTTTAAGTTGGATCAAGTGCTTTTTCGTTTGGTCGATTTTCCCTCATTTTGAATGATGAGCATCTCTAACGTTACGCGGACGGACGACGCCGTAGGGCATCACTTCGGAGGCGTGCGCACTAGCGCGAGGCGTAAGGCGTTTGTAGCAGCCGCCGCTGCATCGACCACACCGGCTCGGCTTGTGCAGGTTGATAGTCATTGATCGCCTGTGTGATTCGATTCATCGCATATGCGGGGTCGCGCACACGACACATTTCGCGGCCGAATTTGATAAGCGCCGCGTCGGTTGGCCAGGCTCGATCTTTATGCAACGCAAGGGCCATGCGGTCATTCGGCAGGTACATTGTTGTAGTGGTGATGTCGTACGCGGGCGCGAGACGGCAGTCGTCGCTCGTGGGGTCGGTGTAGAGCAAGCCGAAGTTTTTTAAGTGTGCATCGCCGTTTCTCAGATAAACCGATAGAACGATGAGTTCGAACAGCGCGTTGAGCGAGCCGTGAACGTGGGCGGACGAGGCGTTGAGGGTGATGACTTTGGCGACGCCTTCGTAGCTGCCGTCGTATTTGTCGGCGTTTTGTTTGCCTTGCAGGCTCACCATATCTTCGAAACCTAGCGGCTCGCCGTTCACCCGGTCAAAACGTTCGATGACGAGGCGTTTTTCATCGGCGGAGAGCCAGAAGTCCGGCACTTGCAGCCCTGCTGCGCGAGCGATGGACAGGCAGTGAAATTCGTTCGCCGCGAGGTCGGGCAGACTCGCTTCGCCCGCTTTCACAATGTATTGGCCAATGTTCAACGTGGCGCACGTTTCGAGGCTGATTTTTTCCTTTGAAGGCACCTTAGTGAGCGCCGCATCACGTTCAGCATTGACGAGCACTTTGGGTTGAACGCCCGCGATGCCGGACGAGAACAAAAAGCGTTCGCAGAGATCGTCGAACAGCGCGCGGTTGCCCTGGTCAGCAAGCAATTCGCGCAGCGCAATCGCGGGCTGCGTCATTGGGACATTGCGGTCGAGACTCACGCGCAGGCGACCGATGGCGTCGCCCGCAGATAGCGCGAGCAGTGCCATGTCGTTCATCTTGATCGTTTTGCCGAAGCGACTGCGAATGCGCTCGGCGATGAAACCCTCCGGCATGAACGTTTGCAGCGCGGGCAACATGAGCGTGTGCTCGTAGCTCGCGAGGCGAACAGGCATGGTGAGCGAGATGGCGGCGGCAGGTTTGTCCAGCACGGAGGCGTCGTAGGCGAACACGTGGCGACCGGTCTGCTCCAGTTGCCCCGAACACGTGTCGGGGACATGGATGAACAGGCGGCTGATTCGGTTCATGGCGATTGGCGCTTAGTGTTCACGGGCTCGTCGTCTTCGGCGTAGAGCGCGCCGAGCGATTCAAGCGTGGGCCGCGTGATCGGCACTACGTCGAGGCCGTATCCGAGGCTCTGCAAAACGGAGAGAACGCGGCCCATCGGGGCGCTCGGGTCGCCCGCTTCCAGGCGAACCAGACTGCGCGTGGGAATGCCCGTTCTCGCCGATAAGTCAGCGAGCGTGAGCTTTGCTGATTTGCGGGCGGCTTTGCAGCAAAGGCCTAGATCGATACTGGATTGCATGTTGCAAGTCTAGATCGTTTTACGCCATTTTTGGCGTTATTTGTACAAAAAATTGCTATTTACGCCATATATGGCCAAACAATAAGCCAGAATCGCTCGTATTTGCCTTTGAAAGATAACATCTTTTTGCCACAAGCCCGTATGATCAGGGGCTGGATCGATGTATTCGACGAAGTCGACCTATAGCTTTTCTTGCGATTAGCCCCGATACAATGGTCGTTTCAGAGAAAAGCTACTTTTGAATTCACGTATCGAGCTTGGGCAAAAATCGCGGTAGAACCGCTCCCACAGACAACACGCGTTTGTGCTCAATTCGCCCAGTGCTTGCTGCGCGCCACGGCCTTTGTCCAGCCCGCCATCATCTCGCCGGCGCGATCGCGTGACAACGTGGGTTCGAATATCCGATCCACCTGCCAGTTCCGCTGAATGTCGCCAGCGTCCTTCCAAAAGCCCACGGCCAGACCAGCGAGATACGCCGCGCCAAGCGCGGTGGTCTCCAGCACTTTTGGCCGCACGACAGGCACGCCGAGCAAATCGGCTTGAATTTGCATCAGCAAATTGTTCGCCGTTGCGCCGCCGTCGACGCGCAATTCGGTGAGCTTGAGTCCGGCGTCTTTTTCCATCGCGTTCAACAGGTCGGCCGACTGAAACGCGATGGATTCGAGCGCGGCGCGGGCGATGTGCGTGATGCCGCTGCCGCGTGTGAGACCGAACATCGCGCCGCGCGCGTACGGATCCCAGTGCGGCGCACCAAGACCGGCGAATGCTGGCACAAGGTAGACGCCGCCTGAATCGGGCACTTCGGCGGCGAGCGCCTCGACGTCGGCGGCAGTTTTGATCGCGCGCAGGCCATCGCGCAGCCATTGCACGACCGCGCCGCCGATGAAGACTGAGCCCTCGAGGGCGTATTGCGGCGCACTGTTCGCGAGTTGCCATGCGGTCGTGGTGAGCAAATTGTTCGTCGACGTGACCGCTTTCGAGCCGGTGTTGAGCAACAAAAA
>JBBRGY010000325.1:0-4313 GCA_038223495.1 Burkholderiales bacterium
GAATCGCGAGGACGGGGCAGGTGATTTGCGGCAGCGATGCTTCGATATTCCACGCGCGAAACGCCGGATCACGCCAGATATCGTTCCAGCCCCAAAAGGCGGAATCAACGTCGTTGTGAAAGCGCGCAAGTTTTGACTTGAGCGACGTGGTCAGATACGCCTCGCGCGTTTTGGCGAGACCGGCTACTGAAATGTCTTCGACGAATAGATGCGGCGCGAGCGCAATCACGCCGCTGACTTCGCCCGGAAAGATTGCTGCGTGAATCAGCGCGATTGATCCACCGTCGCTGTGCCCAAAAAGCCACGGCGGTGTATTGATGTGCAGCGCGCGAAGCAATGCGGGCAGTAAGTCGCGGGCCTGCACATGCAAGTAGTCGACGCCCCAATGTTCATCGGCTGCGCGCGGGGTTGATCGTCCATAACCGGGCCGCGAATAGACGAGCCCGCGAGCGCCAATGGCATTGCAAAGCGTCTGCGGAAATTCGCGCCACATCGCCACCGATCCCAAGCCTTCGTGCAGGAATACGATCAGCGGTGCGTGCGGATCATTGCTGCCGACGTACGTGCATTCGATGTTGAGTGCGCGACCCGAGGCGTCGATGCGGACAAGTTCGCTCATGAAATTTGCTCTCGTGACTGTTCCTGCGTAAAAGGGTCGCGGCCCAGAATATTCAAGTTTGCAGGTTTCGGCAATTCGTTCACAGATTCAAGTGGGCGCGGATAAGGGTGGGGTGAGAGTGGTGCATTCACAACCGGTTTCAATTTAATGGCCTGTGCACTGCTCTCAATTTTGGCTTGCAAAATAAGCTAAATCTTTTCTGGCCGAAACACAGTGAATCGCATGGTACTACCCGCTGCGCAGTAAGGCATTCAGGCGGGAAGTCGCGACTGGCAAGGCGTCTGACCCTACCTGGGGTTCGCGATTTAGCGCCCAAAGATGATCGCCAGTTCAATTTTTCTTGTGCCAATGCCATCGTCATGTGTTGTCCTCTTATTGACGGACGAGCCTCTTTTGAAAGTAAAGCGAAAGGCAAGGGGGAGTAGATTCCACACGGCTTGACCATTCGGCTTCGTGAATTGCTTTGTCCTTCCCAACCGCCTGCGCACCGGCGCAGTGCTGAGACAAGGCGAAGAAAAACTCATGGTGCCACGATCCATGGCTGACTTGCTTACGCTCACAACGGCCGATTGGCCACACACTAAAGACTAAAGGCACACGCATGAACATGTCGAACCGAAACTTCGTCAGAGCGCTTCTATTGATGGCGATTGCCGTTTTGTTCGGGGGCATCGCGTTGACTTATCCGCTGGGGCATTTGAGTCGAGCGGGGCCGGGTTTGGTGCCGCTCATTATCAGCTCAATGCTATTTTTTGTCGGTGCGATCTCGTTGGTGCGCTCGCATTTTGTCGCGCCGGTTCCGCTCAATTACAACGTGAAAAGTATGGCGCTTGTGCTTTTGGGGCTGGGCGGTTTTGCGCTCATTTCGGAGCACATCAACATGATATTGGGCATCATCTTTCTGGTGTTTGTTTCGACTTTCGCGGGAACGTCTTACTCGGTCGTTAGAAATCTCAAGATTTCGGCGGGGCTGATCGCGGTGGCCTTTGCCTTCAAACACCTGCTCGGCCTTCAGTTGCCGCTCTACTAATGGAAACCCTTCATAACCTCGCGTTCGGTTTTGAGCACGCACTCACGCTTCACAATCTTATGTACTGCGCAATCGGTTGCTCAGTGGGCACGCTGATCGGCATGCTTCCCGGTCTCGGTCCGCTATCGACGATTAGCTTGCTACTTCCGCTCACGTATTCCATCCCGACCGGCGGCGCAATCATCATGCTGGCGGGTATTTATTACGGTGCGCAATACGGCGACAGCGTCAGCGCCATCACCATGAAAATTCCTCATGCAAGCAGCATCGTTGCCTGCATCGACGGGTATCAGATGACGCTCAAAGGACAGACCGGATTGGCGTTGTTTACGGCGGGTGTTTCGAGCTTCATCGGCGGCACGGTCGCCATCGTCGTGTTGTCGACATTGGCGGTGCCGCTGGGTGAGGTCGGATTCCTGTTCGGCCCTGCCGATTATTGTGCGCTCATGCTGTTGGGCTTCTTCTGTGTGAGCTTTGTCAGCTCGGGCAGCTTGCTCAATGGCCTGGCGATGGCAATGGTCGGGATACTTCTGGGTTCGGTGGGCACTGACGTCAATAGCGGCATGCCTCGCTACACCATGGACGTGCCAGCATTGAGCGATGGCATTGGCTTGATCAGCATCGCATTGGGCTGTTTTGGTATCGCCGAAGTGATGAAGAATCTGGACAACAAAAACGTGCAGACGCCGTTTAATGGCGTGATCAAACTGATGCCGACCTGGCCTGAGTTCAAGCGAATCATCCCGAGCGCCCTTCGCGGCAGCGTGGTCGGGTCAATTCTCGGCATCATGCCCGGTGGCGGCCCTACGATGGCGCAATTCGCAGCCTACGCTGTCGACAAGAAATTCAGCAAATACAAATCCGAAATCGGCTCTGGTGTCATCGAAGGTGTGGCCGGACAGGCCGCGGCGGATGAGGCAGCGGCGCGCACGAGTTTCATCCCGCTCATGGCCATTGGTATTCCTGAAAATGCGGTGATGGCCCTGATGATGGCGGCGTTCATCGTGAAAGGCATTCAGCCCGGCCCCAACATGATCGCGAGCCACCCTGATTTGTTCTGGGGCCTCGTTGCCAGTATGTGGGTCGGCAACTGTTTTCTGCTGATCATCAACGTGCCAATGGTGAAATATTGGTTGTCGATTTTCAAGATTCCCTACACCGTTTTATTCCCGGCAATTTTGTTCTTTTGCTGCGTCGGAACCTACAGCATCAACAACAATCTGCAAGACATTTACACGACCTGCGTGTTTGGCTTCATGGGCTACATTTTCTTGCGGCTGGATATGGAAGCGGCCCCGCTTTTGTTGGGCTTCATTTTGGGGCCGATGCTGGAAGAGAATTTCCGCCGTGCAATGCTTTTGAGCCGTGGCAGTTTCGAGGTTTTTGCGACGCGCCCGATCAGCGCGACGCTGCTGAGCGCAATCGCCGCGTTAACTATCTGGCAGATTGTCTCGTTCGTCCGCAAGCTGAAAAATGCGCCGAATCATGTCATAGCGGGAGATATGTCACTTCAGGCTTCCTTGGTTCAAGGATTGTCAAATACGCCGCAACCCGCCGAGAAGCTTCACTGAAAGGGCGATTAAGGCAACCAGTGATTGATCAATAAATCCGTCGCCAACCGCGAAACTCCGTTATGCCTTGAGCATCGGTGTTCGCGGCGGCGACGAATTGATCTTTTGAAACTTTCGTTTTGTGGATTGCGCGGCGGGCAGTGACCGCGCGTTGCGTTGCGCTACGCTTAGCAACTTTCGCCACTCTCGCAATACTGCCGCACCCATGAAAACTCGTTCTATCGTCGTCGCGCTCGCCGCAGCCGCCATCGCAACCGTCACCTTCGCCCAATCCTGGCCGACAAAACCGGTGCGCATCGTCGTCCCCGCGCCAGCAGGTTCATCGCTCGATTTTGTTGCCCGTGTGCTGGGTGAAAAACTCGGAGCCAAATGGGGGCAGCCGGTCGTGGTGGATCCGAAGGCGGGCGCGGGCGGCGTCATTGGCGTTGACATCGCCGCGAAATCGACCGACAACCACACCATTGTGATCGGCTTCCCCGGCCCGACCGCGTACGGCCCGTTTCTCTACAAAAAAATGCCGTATGACGTGGTGAAGGACCTTGTGCCCATCGTCATCACGACGACGCAGCCTAACGTGCTGGCGGTGAATGCGGCATTGCCGATCAAGTCGGTGGCAGAGCTCGTGGCCTACGGCAAGGCCAATCCGGGCAAGTTGTCGTACGCGAGCGTTGGCAATGGCTCGTCATCGCATCTGGCGATGGAGCTATTCAAATCTGAAGCGGGCTTCGAGGCGCAGCACATCCCGTTTAATGGCTCGCCCCCCGCCGCACTGTCCACTGCCAATGGCGACACGCAATTGTTGTTCGCCGTCGCGTCCGGTATTGCACCGTTTGTGCAAAACGGCCGCGTTCGCCAGATCGCCGTGACCAGCGCCGGACGCTTCGAACCGCTTAAAGAGTTGCCAGCCATTTCAGAATCAGTCAAAGGTTTTGAAGCCGTAGCGTGGAACGGCCTGTTTGGTCCATCGACCATGCCCGCTGATGTGGTCGCCAAGATCAACGCGGACGTCAACGCCGTGCTCGCCGATCCCGCGATCCGCGAACGACTGGTGCTGGCCGGCATGTCTCCCGGCGGCGGAACGTCGGCCGCGTTC
>JBBRGY010000326.1:0-4302 GCA_038223495.1 Burkholderiales bacterium
GTGACTGAAGCGACACCGTTGCTGCCAATGGTGTGCGCGTCGCGAATGGTTGCGCCATTCAACGTATAGGTGCTGGTCGGCATGGGTATCAGCGCATCGGGCTTCAACACGCCGATTTCAATGGCCGTGGAGATTGTGAATGGTTTCATCGTTGAGCCAGGCTCGAACAGATCGGCCACGGCACGATTTCGCAAACCGCCAGTGGCTGCGGCAGAGCGGTCCCCGGGCTTCGCGGTCGGGTAGTTCACCAACGCGACGATTTCGCCTGAGTGCGCGTCGAGCACAACCGCAGCGCCGCCTTTAGCGCGATGTTGGTCAACGCCCCGCTTGAGCTCACGGAACGCGAGGTGTTGAAGGCGACTATCCAGTGCCAGTTGCAGATCGCGTCCCTGCTGCGGTGAGCGAATACCGCCCAGTTCTTCCACCACGCTGCCACGACGATCAATCGTCACGCGACGAGCGCCCGGTTTGCCTGAGAGCCATTCATTTTGCGCGAGTTCGAGACCTTCCTGACCGACGTCATCAACGTTCGTGATGCCGAGCACTTGACCCATGACCTCTTGCGAGGGATATTCGCGTTTGTATTCCGTTTGCACGGCGACGCCAGGAATTTTGAGCGCTGTAACCGCCTGACCTTGCTCCGGTGCAATACCGCGTGCGAGGAATACCAGGTCGCGCTCAGTATCGAGCTTTCGATCAATATCCTTCGGGCGCAAATTCAACGCTTTGGCCAGTCCGTCGCGCTGTGGCGTCGTGAGTTCAACTTGATCTGGAAATGCAAACACACCGCGCGCCGGAACGCTGGACGCGAGTACCGCGCCTTCGCGATCTAGCAATCGCCCGCGGTGCGCAGGCAAAACGAGATCACGCGTGGTCCGCGCATCGCCGCGCTTGGTCAGATCGTCATGCTGCACGACCTGCAAGTAAAGACCACGTCCCGCCAGCACCACAAAGCCAACGAGCAGTCCATACGCCACCGCTCGAACGCGCCAAATGGCGAACTGAGGCGCGCCTTTATTCAATGTGTTTTTCGTGGACTTTTTCATTGGGCGTTCACTGCGTTTTCCATTCCACCGAGCTCAACAAGCTGCGTTCGTGCGCCTTCGGGCAAATCCATGCCCAGCCGCTCGCGTGCGGTGCGCTCCACAATCGTGGGTGTCGACAGGCGCGATTGCACAAGCGTTGAGCGATTGCGATCTGTTTCAAGTTGATAAGCAACGTCGCGGGCGCGATTGATCTCGATGGTGAGGTGACGCACGCGATATTGGCTGCTGACTAACGCGAACGCGCTTGCCCAGACCAAAATTGCGAGTACAACATTCACTTTGGTCACAACGCCGTCTCCAACTTTTCGGCCACGCGCAAACGAGCGCTCCGAGAACGTGGATTCACGCTCACTTCTTCCTCGGATGGCGCAATATCTTTGCCCACCAGTTTGATCTTTGCGGAAGCACTCGCTGTCCTCGGCAAATAGCGTAAACGCGGGTCTTCCGGCGTGCGTCCCGCCTGATCACGCATCCACAACTTCACAATGCGATCTTCAAGCGAATGGAACGAGATCACCGCGAGGCGACCGCCAGACGCGAGCAGAGGCAAAGCCGCGCTTAGCGCCATTCGGAGTTCCTCGAGCTCTTGATTAATGTGAATCCGAATAGCCTGGAAGGTTTTGGTCGCCGGATGCTGCCCTGTCCACCGCGCTGAGACGGCTTTTTCGACAACCTGCGCAAGCTGAACGGTTCGCTCGACCGGTTGCCGCTGGCGCGCCTCAACAATCGCTGCTGCAATCCTCGAAGCAAACCGCTCTTCACCGTAGTCACGGATGACCTCCGTTATGTCGTTGATTGACGCTGTAGCAATCCAGTCGGCAGCCGATTGGCCTTTCGACTGGTCCATTCGCATATCGAGTGGGCCGTCGCGCATAAAGCTGAAGCCTCGTGCGGCGTCGTCGAGTTGCGGCGAAGAAACACCAATGTCGAGCAGGATTCCGTCAACCTGCCGGATACCAATCTCTGCCAGCGCACCGGCGATGTTGCCGAAATGCGATGCGATAAATGTGAATCGCGAATCCGTAATTTCGCGCGCCGATGCGGCGGCCGCGGCGTCGCGGTCAATTCCGATGAGGCGGGCGTCGGCGGGCATGCGTCGAAGCAATTCGCGGCTATGTCCGCCGCGCCCGAACGTGCCGTCGACAAGCACGCGTGGCCCACGGACGGCGTCGCCGTCGCGCTCAGGCAGCAAAGCGTCGCAGGCCTCTCGTAACAGAACAGAGATATGGGAGTCAAATTGCATTGCGCCCGACTCATACCGACAAACCGGCCAATTCGGCGGGCGGGTCTTCACGCATCGTCTGCCGGGCAAGATCGATGACAGCCTGCCAGCCGGTTTCGCTCCACAACTCGAAGCGATCACCTTGACCAATCATTTGAATCTTGCCGTCGAGCTTGGCGTAGGCGCGCATCTCGGGCGTCAACACCAAACGGCCTGCGTTGTCCATTTCGCAATCGAGCTTGTAGCCAAGCCACATGCGTTGCAGCGCTTTCACACGCGGGTTCAGGTTCGGGAGCGCGCTGACGCGAGCCTCGAACGGCTGCCACGCTTTAGACGGAAATAATAGTAGACAACCACTCGGGTCAGCCGTGATCACAAGATCAGCGCCCAGTTCATCGCGATAGCGCGTAGGAACCGCGATACGGCCCTTTGCGTCGATGCTGAGATTGGATGCGCCAGTAAACATGCAAGAGATTATCCCACCTTTTGCCGCTAATCCCCACTTTTACTCACAGATTGAGTATTTTCTGTATTGCCTTCAATAAACCTTTAAATTCAAGCGTTTACGACCGCTTCGTAAAGTCATGAATTGGCAATTAACGACGTAAAAATAGTGACTTATGCACAACTATGAATGTAGATTCTGAACAGGAAATATCCTAGCTTCTTTTTTTGATCGACTTTAGGCAATTTGGCGATGTAGCCCTAGTGTGATCGTCATTTTAGAGAAAAGTTGTTCAAAAACATTTTCAGCAAGAAATAATTTGTTACGTCTGTACAGCATGCCTGGTCGTCTTTTCCCCGACACTCCACGTTGGGCAAACAGCCTCCGGTAAGGTTTCCAATGCCTTAATGGTCGGCTCAGTCTTTCGTAACAATTTCAGGGAAACATCATGCGGGTCACCTCTGCGCTCGTCGCATCCATGGTCGCAACAACGGTCACCATTTTGGGAGGCGCTAGGGCGCAGGCAGCCGAGCCTGGTGCGACGATTGTTGAATTTTTCAATGCGCCCGCGAAAAAATATTTCCTGTCGTCGACACCTACTGATTGGGCGCTGCTCGATCAATACGCCAGCATCGGCTGGCAACGCACTGGAGTTACATTTTCGGCATACACGCAAGGCCAAGACGCCAATGCCTTGCCGGTCTATCGCTTCTTTGCCCCGTCCGTAGGCTCGCATTTCTTCACGGTTAGCGCGGCAGAGCGCGATCAGCTCGCGTTGATCCCGGGCTTCGTCGCCGAAGGCATCGCGTGGTACGCCGTGCCGCCTGCATCGGGCAGTTGTGGTGCCGGAACCGTTGGGCTGTACCGCACGTTTAACAACGGTACAGCGGCCAGCAACGGACCAGCGAATCATCGCTACTTTGAGGACTACAGTTTCTATCAATCGTACGCCGCAAAAGGCTATGCACTTGAAGGGCTGACCATGTGTCTGCCGCAGTCCACAGCAGAGAAACGCCTTGATGTAGCGCGCCTCCTCAAGCAGGCGAGCTTTGGCCCGACGCCCGCAGAAATTGACCGCGTCGCCACGCTCGGAACGAACGCCTGGCTCGCCGAGCAATTTGCCGCCGCTGCGTCGAAATACACGCCGCGCGACTACTGGCCCAACACGCGCCCCGACACTTGCGTCAACAACACCGCGCTTCCCGTCACGCCAACGTCGTATTGCGCGCGCGACAACTACTCGATGTTCCCGACGCAGCTTGAGTTCTACCGGCAGGCGATCACAGGCAACGACCAATTGCGTCAGCGCGTCGCATGGGCATTAAGTCAATTTTTCGTCGTCTCATCGACCGATGTGCCGTTGTCCTACGGCATGGGCGATTATCAACAAATGCTGCGCGACAACGCATTCGGCAATTTCCGCACTCTACTGGAAAAGGTGACGCTGCATCCCGCGATGGGCCGATACCTCGACATGGCCACCAACCGCAAAGTGAACGCAGCGGGCGTGTCACCAAATGAAAATTACGCACGCGAGGTTTTGCAACTATTTAGCAACGGCGTGAACCTGCTCAACGACGACGGCACCG
>JBBRGY010000327.1:0-4297 GCA_038223495.1 Burkholderiales bacterium
TGCAGCAGTCGCGATGCCTTTCAAGGGCACGGCGCGAGTGCACGCCGATCCCGCGCATGCGTATAGCGACGTGCTTTACTCTTTGAGTGGGTGGACGGAAATGCCGCGTGCCTTTTTGCTGGCGGGTGACACGTCAACGGATTCCGGGTTGATCGTGAATCCGAAACCGCCGAATCTGCCGGATGTCGAGGTGGTTGACGTGACGCTGCCGAGTCACGACGGCGCGATGGTGCCAATGACGTTGCTTTACAAAAAAGGACTGAAGCGCGATGGCACGAACCCCACACTGCTGACCGCGTATGCCGCGTACGGTTTCTCGGAATCCGCGCGATTCTCGGCGACAAATATGGTGTGGATTGAGCAGGGCGGCGTGCTCGCGATTGCCAATGTGCGCGGCAGTGGCGTGTTCGGTCAGGACTGGTATCACGGCGGTTTCAAAGCAACCAAGTCGAACACCTGGAAAGACGGCGTCGCGTGCGCGAAATACTTGATCGCCGAGGGATACGCCTCAGCGAAAACGTTGGGCGTGATAGGCACCAGCGCGGGCGGTATTTTTGTTGGCCGCACGGTGACGACAGCGCCTGAGTTATTCGCCGCCGCGATATTCGATGTCGGCGTCATGGACGCGGTGCGCGCTGAGGAAAGCGCCAACGGCATCACCAATATTTCCGAATTCGGCAGCGTAAAAAACGCGGCTGAATTTCCGGCGCTGCTCGATATGAGCACGTATCACCAGATCAAGGTCGGCGTCGCCTATCCGGCGGTGCTGCTTGTGCATGGCATGAACGATCCACGCGTTGATGTGTGGAACAGCGCCAAAGCCGCTGCACGATTGCAAGCCGCGACCACCAGCGGCAAACCGATCTTGATGCGGCTGGACATGCAGGCCGGTCACGGTATGGGCAGCACCGCGACGCAGCGGATTGCGATGTCTGCGGACATTTACAGTTTTCTGCTTTGGCAAATGGGAAAGACAACGCTTAAAAATTAGCGTGAATTTGCAATCCGTCTGGTGAGGCGGCCATTGCTAGTGTCGCAGACAATTTCCCGATACAGCTTTGGCGTGAAATGACCTTTTTATAGGGGCGAGCGACTGATTATTGCCATAGTCGAGAAGCGCACTAAATCGTGTTTAGCCCCTGTGAAATGGCCATTTCAGCAAAAAGCTGTTAGTAATATTCAGTGCTCCGAGCCCACTTTGCCGCGCAGCGCTTTCGTCTGTCCACGGATTGTTTTGCCTTCAAGCCGGCGCTTCTTCGAGCCCAGCGTCGGACGCGTCGCGTAGCGCTTCAGCGGCGGTGTCGCCACGCTCTGCACCAGCTCATGCAATCGATCTAGCGCCTCGCGTTTGTTTGCCTCTTGTGTGCGCTGAGTCTGCGCTTTGATGATCAGCACGCCCTCAGTCGTGATGCGCGAATCGGCTAGCGCCAATAGCCGCGTCTTGACGCCGTGAGCCAAGCTGGATGCGTTGACGTCGAAGCGCAACTGCACGGCAGACGAAACCTTGTTCACGTTTTGTCCACCCGCACCCTGCGCGCGGATCGCGGTGATTTCGATTTCGTTGGCAGGAATGAGAATTCGAGGCATTGGGAGTTCGCAACGGTAACCGCCGTTTTACCGCGAAACGAATCATCGACATTCACGCTTCATTTACGGACATTTACCCATCGACACTCACGGCCAGAGCGCTAGACTTCCGGCCATGCTCTCCGACATCGAAATTGCCCAAAAAGCCACGTTGCAGCCGATTAGCGTTATCGCGCAAAAGCTGAACATTCCCGACGATCAGCTTGAAGCGTTTGGACGAACCAAGGCAAAGCTCTCGTACCCGTTTTTAGCGTCGCTGGCGAGCCGACCCAACGGCAAGCTGGTGCTGGTCACGGCGATCAGCCCGACGCCTGCTGGCGAGGGCAAAACGACCACCACGGTCGGCCTTGGTGACGGGTTGAACCTTGTGCTTGCAGGCACCGGCAAACGCGCCGTAGTGTGCCTGCGCGAACCGAGCCTCGGTCCGGTGTTCGGCATGAAGGGCGGCGCAGCGGGCGGCGGGTACGCGCAGATCGTGCCGATGGAGGACATCAATCTGCATTTCACGGGCGACTTCGCGGCGATCGCCGCTGCGCATAACTTGCTCGCTGCGATGCTGGACAACCACATTCATCACGGTAATGCGCTCGACATTGACGTGCGCCGTATTGCGTGGAAACGCGTGGTTGACATGAATGATCGAGCGTTGCGTCGTGTGACCGTCGCGCTGGGCGGCCCTGCCAACGGTTTTCCGCGTGAGAGCAGCTACGACATCGTGGTTGCGTCTGAAGTCATGGCGATTTTGTGTCTCTCCGATTCGTTGAAAGAATTGAAGCGTCGGCTCGGCAATATTGTCGTCGGCTACTCCCGCGACAAACGGGCCGTCACAGCAAGCGACTTGAAGGCTCAGGGCGCGATGGCCGTGCTCCTGAAAGACGCACTCAAACCCAATCTCGTGCAGACGATGGAAGGCACGCCCGCTTTTGTTCACGGCGGACCGTTCGCCAACATTGCGCATGGCTGCAACACCTTGTTCGCAACGCAAACGGCGTTGAAGCTCGCTGATTACGTCGTCACGGAAGCGGGCTTCGGCGCTGATCTTGGCGCTGAGAAATTCATTGATATTAAATGCCGAAAAAGCGGCCTCAAACCCGATGCCGTCGTGCTCGTGGCAACCATCCGCGCGCTCAAATATCACGGTGGCGTATCACGCGAAAATCTTTCGCAGGAAAACCTCGCTGCGCTCGACGCCGGCATGGCAAACCTTGAGCGCCACGTGCGCAATCTGCGCGACGTGTTTGGCGTAAATTGCGTGGTCGGCATCAACCGCTTTGATGCCGATACTGCAGCAGAAATTGAACTCCTGAAGCAGCGCGTTTCCGCGATGGGCGTGTCGATTCATCTGGCAACGCATTGGGCCGATGGTGGCAAAGGCGCGGCGGATTTAGCGCGCGAAGTGCTCGCGCTGTGTGACGCGCCCAGCAAACTGACATTCGCTTATGAGGATGCGCTGCCGTTGTGGGAAAAAGTGCGCGCCGTCGCGCAAAAAATTTATGGCGCAGCAGACGTTGACGCTGATTCCTCCGTACGCGCCGCCATCGAGCAACTTCAAGACGCCGGCTATGGCCACTTCCCGATTTGCATCGCTAAGACGCAATATTCCTTCTCCAGCGATGCAACACTACGCGGCGCACCGACGGGACATCGATTGGCCGTGCGTGAAGTCAGACTCGCCGCAGGTGCCGAGTTCATCGTGATGGTTTGCGGCGATGTGATGACCATGCCGGGGCTGCCCAAAGTGCCGGGTGCCGAGCAGATTGATATTGATGTTGACGGACGAATCAGTGGTCTGTTTTAGTCGGTAAAGTTGGATATTTCGTTTGAATCTTGAATCTGTCCCCATCGTGTGGGCGCCGAAGGTAAACGCGGCTGCCCCACGTGATTTGTGCACCGACTGCGGTGTTTCGCGCCTACAAGACCCAAAACTCTGCGGTAGCGCCTGCCAGTTCATCCAGCCTGACTACGAGGGGATGGAGGCCAAAGTCCACGGTCGTAGTCGCGATGACTCTCGCCCAGACGAACTGTTCTTTGGCCCTTTCCAACAAATGCTGCGCGCCTCGCTTGCAGTGCCCAGCGTCGGCGCGCAAGGGACGGGTATCACCACGCGCATTGCAGAGCGGCTGCTGGAAACAGGCGCGGTCGATGCGGTGCTCACGATGGCTCCGGATTCGAACGATTCATGGCGGCCGATGCCCGTGCTCGTGACCGAGGCCTCGGGCATGGCGCAATGTCGCGGCATGCGTATGGGCTACGCGCCGCTCCTGGCGCTGCTCGAACCAGCGCGGGCGCGGGGCTTCAAACGCCTCGCCGTGATCGGCATTCCGTGTCAGGTGTACGCCTTGCGTGCGCTGGAAAAATCATTGAGTTTTGAGCGTCTTTTCGTGATCGGAACGCCGTGCTCGGACAACACCACCACCGAGCGGTTTCATCAGTTTCTCGAACTGATTTCCGAGCAGCCGGATGACATCACCTACCTTGAATTTCGTGCGGATTACCACGTCGAAATTCGCTACAAAGACGGGCGAAAAAAAGCCGTTCCGTTTCTGATGTTGCCGCTATCAAAACTGCCGAATGATTTTTTTCCATTGACCTGCCGGACGTGCGTCGATTACACCAACGTGCTCGCCGACATCACGGTCGGATACATGGGTGGCCAAGGCGAGCAATGGCTCATCGTTCGCAATGAACGTGGCGCGGAGCTGCTGTCGTT
>JBBRGY010000328.1:0-4278 GCA_038223495.1 Burkholderiales bacterium
TTTTGGCGAAGGCGCGGCGAGTTTGAACGTCGTAGACCGCGCGACCATCGGCAACATGTCGCCAGAATATGGCGCGACGATGGGCTTTTTTCCAGTCGACGAAAAAACCATCGATTACATGATCGGAACCGGGCGCACAGACGATGAAGTCGAAGCATTTGCCGCGTACTACAAGGCGCAAGGCCTGTTCGGTATGCCAAACGCTGGCGACATTGACTACAGCCAGACCATCGTGCTCGACCTCGCGAGCATCGTACCGAGCCTCGCCGGCCCCAAGCGCCCGCAGGATCGCATTGCGCTACCCGACATGCGGCATTCGTTTGAGTCGCTTTTTTCCGCCGCGTCCGCGTTCAATGGTTTCAACAAACCCGTCGATGAGCTCGGCAAGCGCCATCCAGCAGTGCGCGCGATCACGTCGCAACCCGTCTCGATTCCGCCGAAAGTGGTTACACGAAACATCGTCGAAATGGCAGACAAGGCGATTGTCGCTAGCGTCGAAGAATCCGTCATTGAGGCCGCGACGACCATCGACATCGGGCACGGCGACGTGCTCATCGCAGCCATCACGAGTTGTACCAACACCTCGAACCCAGGCGTGATGTTGGCGGCGGGGTTGCTCGCCCGCAACGCGGTCGCGAAGGGCCTCAAAGTTCATCCACGCATCAAGACGAGCTTTGGCCCCGGTTCGCGCGTGGTGTCCGCGTATCTTGAAGAGACGGGCTTGCAGCAATCGCTCGACCAGCTTGGCTTCGACGTTGCAGCGTACGGCTGCACGACCTGCATCGGCAACGGTGGCGACCTCGCGCCCGAATACAACGAAGCGATCATCAACAACGATTTGATTTGCGCGGCTGTCCTCTCTGGCAACCGAAATTTCGAAGCACGTATTCATCCCAACATCCGCGCCAATTTCCTCGCCAGCCCGCCGCTGGTGGTCGCGTTCGCGCTGGCGGGTCGCGTCAATATCGACATGGATACCGAGCCGTTGGGCATGGATCGCAAAGGGCGGCCGGTCTTCTTGCGCGACGTGTGGCCGTCCAGCACTGAGGTCGCGAGCCTCATGCATTTTGCGATGAACCCAAAGGTGTTTCGCGAGCTGTACAGCGACTTCACCAAGGGTCATGACTTGTGGAACGCGATCCCCGCACCAACCGGACAGGTCTATCCGTGGCCCGCTTCGACATACATTGCACGGCCACCGTTTTTTGAGCAGTTTGCGATGACGCCACCGTCGTCGCACACCATGAGAGCCATCAACAATGCGCGTGCATTATTGATCGTAGGTGACTCAGTAACCACCGATCACATCAGCCCCGCGGGTTCATTTCGCGAAAGCACGCCGGCCGGAACTTACCTGCTCGCCCATGACGTAAAGAAAGTGGATTTCAATAGCTACGGCAGCCGACGTGGCAATCACGACGTGATGATTCGCGGCACCTTTGCAAACGTGCGCGTGAAGAATTTGATGTTGCCCGCACGCGCAGATGGCAGCCGCGTCGAAGGTGGTTTCACGCTGATCGACGGCGCACAAACGAGCGTCTATGACGCAGCGATGGAATACATGAAGCGCGGCACCGCGACGGTCATTTTCGCGGGAGAAGAATACGGTACCGGCTCTTCACGCGACTGGGCCGCAAAGGGCACCCAACTGCTCGGCGTAAAGGCCGTGATCGCACGCAGCTTCGAGCGAATTCACCGATCCAACCTCGTCGGGATGGGCGTGTTGCCGCTGCAATTTAAAGGCGGCGACAGCGCGGAATCGCTTGTGCTTCGGGGTGATGAAACGTTTTCGATCACGTCGGATGCAGACGAGCTTGCGCCGCAACAGGACATGACGCTTACCATCCATCGCGCGGATGGCACCGTCACCCAAACGACGCTCCTCTGCCGCATCGATACGCCGATTGAGGTGGACTACTACCAGCATGGCGGCATCCTGCCGTTTGTGCTGCGGGAGTTGATGGCGTAATACGCCATCGATTTGCAAGCCTTGGCGGGTGCGCTTTACGCCTTCGCGAGGAACAAAACTGCCAGCGCAAGCGCCGCTGGTAGCGCCTGAATAAACAGAATGCGCTTCGACACCGTGACCGCACCCCAAATGCCCGCGATCACCACGCAAACGAGGCCATAGATCATAAAGGCCCGCGCAATCGCAGGATCGGGATAGAACAGTCCAAGCGCGATCGCTGCCACCAAAAATCCGTTGTAGCAGCCCTGATTGGACATCGCAGCGGCGCGGCTCTCCATCTGGTCTTTGGGAATGCCGAACACTTTGTATCCGCGACTCCGATAAAGCACGGTTTCCAGCAACACAAAGTAAACATGTAGCAACAGCACAATCGCTGCGAGAATTTGAGCGGCAAGCAGCATGTCAGTCCTGAGTCAATTCGGAAACGGCGATGTTAGTACGCTCGCGCGGTTGGCAGCAACCGCCGCTTACGCAGCAAAGTCATTGCGACATGATGTTGAAAAAATCACGAACTGGCTCACCTTCAGTCGAGCCGCGCTTGAAGATGCCGCTCAGCCGCGCGATAGCCACGTCATCCGCTGTCACCAATCCCTGCATGAAAACCATGTTGCGCGTCGTGCGTAAAACATCGCCTTGCCCCTGCACCCAAGTACCAATCGCAGCGGGCGCGAGGTAGTCAATCTGCAAACTGATCGTCGGCAAAAAATGACGTCCATTTAATGCCTGATACATCGCAGAATACGGCAGCACCGTATCGGCAAACGTGGCCAGCATTCCACCGTGCAACACGTGGCGCAAATTAGTGTGATGTTGGCTAACGCGGAAACCAAGCAGCAGCCGGTCATCCTGCCATTTCGCATAGAAACGCGCGTTGCGGCTGGCGTAACCACTCCCCGCGTCAACCGCGCTAAATCCTTCGGGCGGGAGATCGTCGCCGCTTGCCAATGCTTCAATTTTTTGCGTTGTCATGGCACGTCCTTACGCGTAGGTGACCCAATCTGCGTAGGCCTTGCCGTCGAGGTGTGGCAAGGTGTTGTAGGTCATCAGTGAATGCCTTCGCGGCGTGAACACAATTTCGCTAACCGATGAGTTTCGGATGCGAAGATTCAAGTCAATCGTGCCTTCATGCGATGCGCCAAGAATATGTCCAACCGCCGAAGAAATAGGACCACCGCTCGACGCGATCAACACGTTTTTTCCGAAATACTGATCGCGAATTTCATCGAGCGTGTTGGTGACTCCTGCAAGAAACTCAGGATAACTTGCCATACCCTGCGGCGCGCTCTTGCCCTGCATCCATGCGGACAAGCCGTCGCGCAGCAATCGAAAATGGTTGCGAATGTCTTCCGGTGTTTTAGGGTGTGCGAGGGGCTCCGGACGAATCGCCTTGATGATGGCAGCCGGGTCGTATTCATTGAGCCCTGATCGCTCAAGCAAAGGCACCGACGTTTTGGCTTGCAATCCATCGGCGATGCCGGCCCAAGTTTGACCATGCCGTCGCAGCGTGCCCGTGAATACGACATCGAACGATTGACTATTTTCGCGAAAATATTCACCGAGACGTTGCGCCTGCCTGCGACCCAGCTCACTCAAATTGTCATAGTCGGCTGCACCGAACGACGCTTGCCCATGTCGAACCAGATAAAGAAGGCCCATTACTAACTCCCGTAATGCGTGAAATTGCTGCAAATGCGCCGCCACTAGCCGAAAAACAAAAAAGCCTGCATCTCGGCAGGCTTTTGTTGTGTATTCGATTGGCTCCTCGACCTGGGCTCGAACCAGGGACCTACGGATTAACAGTCCGGCGCTCTACCAACTGAGCTATCGAGGAATCGAAGCCTTAAATTATAGCCACATTCCGATACTTTTGGCAAATCACGGGGCGTCAGTCCGAGTCGCCTGTCGGAGGTGGTTTGTCAGTGTCGTCCCGCATGTGTGGCCATGCGAGTTTCAGGTAATAAAACATGGACCACAACGTCAGCGCGGCGGCGACAAAAAGCGCGATGGTGCCGAGCACAGGCGTTGAAATCCCGGGGAAGAAAGGCTCGTACAACAACAGCGCGATGATCGCGGTCAATTGCGCGGTGGTTTTGAACTTCCCGATCGTACTAACGGCGACGCTATTCGACTGGCCGATTTTCGCCATCCATTCGCGCAGCGCTGACACGGCGATTTCACGGCCCACAATGATGAAAGCAACCACTGCATCGGCCCGCTTCATCTGCACCAAAAGCAAAAGTGCGGCGGCAACCATCAATTTATCCGCCACCGGGTCCAGAAACGCACCGAACGCTGAGGTTTGCCCCAAG
>JBBRGY010000329.1:0-4269 GCA_038223495.1 Burkholderiales bacterium
AAAATCAACGTTCGCTTCAAGGTGCCACCGGCATCAAGCAAGTGCCCGACAAGTAAGGCCCAATCGTCGTCCAATCGGGACGCAGCGCCCCCCCCCCCGGAATCGGCGGTCCAGCTGTAACTGCTGCGCCGCGAAAGCCCAGCATCGCGCGCGGCACAATCATTCCGTCGGTGGCCGCCAACGGCGCGCCGCCGCTACCGTCGATATCCAGATCGAGCGTGTTCAGGTAACTACTGATCTCGAGGTCAGACGTGCGTTGGGCAGAGAGTGGAAACGTTGGAATCGCCGCCGTCAGCGACGGGCCGCTAATGCCCAGCAGATGACGGATCAGCAATTGCCCATCGATCAGGGCGGTAAACGTAGTGTCACCATCAACGTCCAGGCGGCAAAGAGCCGCACCAATCGTGATGTTTTGCGTCACCTGCGCCGCCGCATTGAAGTTAACGTCACCCGCCTGATTCGCGGCAATCACGCAGGTACCGACGTCCGTGCCAGTCACCGTGCCTCCACTCACTGAACACACGCCCGGCGTGAGCGAGGTGAACACGATGGGATTACCTGAATTCGGAATGGCACTGGTTGCGCTCACCACCCCCGTGGTGTTCTTCGGGATCGAGGGCGCTGTGCCAAACATTAGCGTCTGGGGCGCGACGGGCGTCACCGCATTCGACGCGCCTGACGAACTACTTGTGCCAATGCCGTTAGTCGCTGTGACCGTAAACGTATACGCCGTGCCATTGCTAAGCCCCGTCACCGTGATGGATGTGCACGGCGCGGTGCAACTACCGGTGATCGACCCCGGATTGCTCGTCGCCGTGTAGTTGGTGATCGCGCTGCCACGATTGCTTGCTGGTGCGGCGAACGCAACGGTTGCCTGTGCGTTCCCGGCGGCGGCTGTGCCAATCGTCGGTGCGCCGGCCGCAAAAAATCCAATGACCGATGCGGGAAACGGTCTCACGCCTGGAGGCGTGCCATCGCCGATTTGGCCGTTGGCGTTGTAGCCCCAGCATTGCACCGCCCCGGCGCTGGTCAAGGCGCAGGCGTGAAGGGCGCCCGCCGCGATCGCCATCACGCCAGAGGTCAGGCTGGGGACGCCGTCGGCACCAGCCGCTGCGTAGTCGTGCCATCCCCCAATTGGCCGCTGCCGTTGTTGCCCCAGCATTGCACAGCCCCGGCGCTGGTGAAGGCGCAAGTGTGATTGGCGCCCGCCGCGATCTTCTGTACACCTCCCAAGGGCACTTGGGCCTGCGCGAGGCTGCTCGCCAAAACCAGGAGCGCACCAGCAAGCATGACGATGTACCACCCTGCCACGCTAAAACGTGTGCGCCAGCAGGCAATATCGAAGGCGGCCAGGAAGTTACAACTGGCTGGGAGACGGGTGATCATGGGTGGGGATTACTTAATAGAGTGTGGAGTGCGGGGCTGCGTTGCTTCTTGAATCTGGCGGAGAGATCGCTTGACCGGCCGCGATCAAGTAACCGGCTCAACGCATTTGCATTGACGATGCAGCTAAAAAGCATGAAGGGCCCCGAATTTACTGAATGACGCGTATCTCGCGTACTTATTTCACGAATTTTCCAGAACGATGAACGCACCGCAAGACGGCGACGATATCAGAGGCTTTGCGAGCGCGATCAACGTCAAACGATCATCGATTGCAATCCTGCTGAGACGCAAATCGGCGCAGATTGTATTAATTTAACGACCACTGCAATCACAATACGGTATCATTGGCAATACCAAAATGAAACCTCCTCGTGTTGTCATCGATACCAACGTGCTGGTAAGCGCCTTGCGTTCACGGCGCGGTGCCTCGTTCGAGGTGTTACGTCGTCTGCCGCTCAAAACGTATCAGGCAGTGGTGACCGTGCCATTGGTGATGGAATATGTCGACGTGTTGCACCGCGTTGGCATGGTGCCCATTTCAGCTTCGGCGGTTGATGTGGTGCTCGATATGCTGTGTGCGATGGCCGACACGCAACCGGTTTTCTTTTTATGGCGACCCGTGCTCCGCGATCCGAATGACGAAATGGTGCTTGAAGCTGCAGTCAATGGCGAGGCAGACTATTTGGTGACGCACAACGTTCGAGATTTTGCTGCGGCGAGCACCTTTTCTGTACGCATCATCACGCCAATTGACCTTCTAAACGTTCTAGACGGAGCCTAACGCTATGACCACGCTCAGCCTAAGATTGCCCGATTCCATTCACAACAACGCAAAGATTTATGCGGAGCGCGAAGGGATCTCGATTAATCAACTCGCGGCCACCGCGCTGGCCGAGAAACTTGCTGCCCTCGCGACCGAGGATTTCATTCGAGCGCGCGCGGTCAGGGCGGACAAACACGCATTCGCCGCAGCGCTCGCGAGTGTGCCTGACACAGCGCCCAGCACTGAGGACGAGTATTTGCAACGTCCAATAAAACACCGATAAAAAAACGGAGCCGAAGCTCCGTTTTTGTTCATGGTTCGACGCGCTCACCACGAACCCTTAGACGTGCGCTAAACACGTCCGCAGGCGCAACTACTGGGAGTCGCCCGCCGGCGCAGCACTCGCGTTCGCCGCAGCCGCCTGCTCTTCCAGCAGCGCCTTCATCGACAGCTTGACGCGACCTTTGTCGTCGAAGCCGAGCACTTTGACTTTTACGACTTGACCTTCTTTGAGGTAGTCGGTGACGGCATTCACGCGCTCATTCGCGATTTGCGAAATGTGCAGCAAACCATCACGGCCTGGCAGCAACTGGATCACTGCGCCGAAGTCCATGATGCGGATGATCGGGCCCTCGTAGACCTTGCCCACTTCAACCTCAGCAGTGATGCCATCGATACGCTTTTTGCATTCGGCGAGGTCGTCACCGTTCGGGCTGGCGATGGTGATGGTGCCGTCATCTTCGATGTTGATCTGGCAATGCGTTTCTTCCGATAGCGCGCGAATCACTGCGCCGCCTTTGCCGATCACGTCACGGATTTTTTCCGGATTGATCTTGAAGGTGATCATGCGCGGCGCGTAGGCGCTCATCTCGGTGCGCTCGTGTGGCACGGCTTCTTGCATGATGCCAAGGATGTGCTTCCGCGCTTCGTAAGCCTGAGCGAGCGCAACGCCCATGATTTCTTTGGTGATGCCCTGGATTTTGATGTCCATTTGCAGTGCGGTGATGCCGCGATCAGTACCAGCGACTTTAAAGTCCATATCTCCGAGGTGATCTTCGTCGCCGAGGATGTCGGTCAACACGGCGAAGCGCGTGCCTTCCTTGATCAGGCCCATCGCGATACCCGCGACCGGTGCTTTCAACGGCACGCCCGCATCCATCATGGCGAGTGCGCCACCGCAGACCGAGGCCATTGACGATGAACCATTGGATTCGGTGATTTCCGAGACGACGCGCATCGAGTACGAGAAGTCTTTTTCTGCTGGAAGCACGGCAACCAGAGCGCGCTTGGCAAGACGGCCGTGGCCGATTTCACGACGCTTTGGCGTGCCGACGCGACCGGTTTCGCCCGTGGCGTACGGAGGCATGTTGTAGTGCATCATAAAGCGGTCGCGGTATTCACCAGCGAGCGCGTCAATCATTTGCTCGTCCTGCTTGGTGCCGAGCGTGGCGACTACCAGCGCCTGAGTTTCGCCGCGCGTGAACAGTGCCGAACCGTGAGCGCGTGGCAGCACGCCGGTGCGGATCGAGATAGGGCGCACGGTGCGTGTGTCGCGACCATCGATACGGGGCTCGCCGCGCAGGATTTGCTCGCGAACCGTTTTCGCTTCAAGGGCGAACATTTCGTTACGGATGTGGTTCTTGGTGGCGCTCGTGGCGTCAGCCGGAATCAAGCCAGCTTCAGCGGCAGCGGTGACTTCTTTGAGCTTGGCGCTCCGGGCGCTCTTCGATTTGATTTTGTACGCTTCCTCGTAACCAGGACCCGCGATTTCAACAATCTTCGCGATCAGTGCGGCGTCGGTCGTCGGAGCCTTCCAATCCCATGACGGTTTGCCCGCTACTTCACCCAACGCCATGATCATGTCGATCACGGGTTGTTGTTGCGCCTGACCCCACCAAATCGCCTCTAACATGACGGCTTCGGGCAGTTCGGTCGCGTCGGATTCCACCATCATCACGGCGGTTTCTGTGGCGGCGACGATCAGATCCATCTCCGAGGTTTTGCGCTCGGTCATCGACGGGTTCAGGATGTACTGGCCGTTGGCGTAACCAACGCGTGCGGCACCGATCGGCGCAGCGAATGGCACACCAGCAAGGTAGAGTGCAGCGGACGCGCCGATG
>JBBRGY010000330.1:0-4264 GCA_038223495.1 Burkholderiales bacterium
CGTTCTTCGCTAGCGAGCATTTGAGCTTGAAGGTGTAAATTACATGTCAGTGCGGTTTTTTTTGATCGCCACTACATTGACGAACTCATAACGTGCTCTCAGACAATATTGACCAACTGGAGGCGTCGCTTGAGCTGCCACCCAGCGCGCTTGGCAAGCAACTGGCAGTACGCATCGAGAAGCGCATTGAGGCGGTACCTCCTGACGCGCCGCGCACGGTAAGAGCGCGCGCCGTTCGTGGTTTCATCGCGCTTAGCCATCACTATTATCGCGTGGGAAATCTGCATCAGGCTAGCAACGTGTTGGCCACGGCTGGGGCGCTGATGCAGGATCTCGATGCTGAGACTCGGGTTTCTGTGCTCCTGCGACGGGGCGAATTCGAGTTACTGATGTGGGACGTCGGCGCGGCGCTCGAACATACCAGTGAAGCCTTGCCGATCGCCCAAGCCGCCAGCCTGCGGGTGGCTGAATCACGCGTCTGGACCAATTTTGGCATGGCGCTCGAGTTCGCCGGGCTGACCAAGCAAGCGGACACGCGTTTCGCCCACGCACTGTCAGTATTGGACGGCTTGGATGAGCCCCGCATGCTCGGCAATATCTGGCAGGCGCGCTGTTCTGTCGCCAGCCACACGAACGACGAAGAATTTCAGGCTCAGGTTTTCGCCGGCGAGCAGGCGCTGAAGTATGCGGAAATGTGTTCTCCACGTTATCGCGACTCGATGGCGTGCACGGCGTTTTGCAACCTGGCCGCGCTTGCCATTCTTAAAGGCGAAATCGACAAGGCACAACGTCATCTGGCAGCGGCTGCATTACGGCGCAACTTGGGTGCACGCCCGCGTTGGCTGATCGGCGTGCTCGAAGCGATGCTGGCGGTGCGCGTGAACAACGGCCTTGCGGAGAGGGCGAACTTGGAGGCATGCCTTGTCGAGGGAAACGCCACAGCCTCCGTGTACATCACTGTCACGTATGGGATCATGGCGGCGATGTACACCGCGCTCGGCGATGCAGAGCACGCGGGGGAAGCGTTGACCAAACTCGCTAACGAACGTGCGCGCGCTCTATGGGCGGCGCTGGCCGATCCGCAGGTCATCGCGAAACGCCCAGATCACAATGCCGCCGCGCCAACCCTGAATATCTCGTCGCTGGGCATGCTTGAGCGCCTCGCCATAACCGCCGAGCTGCGTGATGATTCCACCGGCAAGCACTGCTACCGAGTCGGTCGCATGGCGATGCTGCTGGCCCAGCGAGCGGGGCTCGATTCACCTGCTAGCCAAGCGCTTGGCCTCGCTGCACGCCTTCACGACATCGGCAAGTTCGCGATTCCGGATTCGATCCTGCTCAAGCCCGGCAAGCTGGATGTGGCGGAACGGGAACTGATGCGCTCACACACAACCATCGGTGCGCGCCTGCTCAGCAACGCCGAAGGCGACGTTCTGCGACTTGCCGAGCAAATAGCCCACCATCACCACGAGCACTGGGACGGGTCGGGCTACCCCGCCGGGCTGGCCGGTGAAGCCATTCCGCAAGCCGCACGCATCGTGGCGCTTGCCGATGTTTATGACGCGCTGACGCACGTCCGCCCCTACAAACATGCTTGGTTGCACGACGAGGCGATGAGATACATCCGCAGCATGCGAGGCACCCAGTTCGACCCCGCATTGACTGATCTGTTTTTGGCCATGATGGATACAGCCGCCAGCGATCTCACTCGATTCTTGGCCCATCTGGAAACCGGTGCCGAGGCTTCGGCGTATGTGATCGCCTCATCCCGAATGGCAGAAGCGCTGGGCAATTGAAGGAGCTCTGTCGTACCGGTGCGATTAGCTTCGGATTCACCCACCGGTCCACTGCAGGTAGCGTTCGATCCCAGCGGCGTCTCAGATGTCAAATTGCTTCATCAATCAGCAATCACCACCTGATTTTTACCGCCCTCTTTCGCCTGATACATCGCGGCATCGGCGCGGGCCAGCGCGCGAGAAAAACTCTCGTCGCTATCGGTCACCGTGACCACTCCCACGCTACAGGTTGCTGCCATAAAACCTGAGAGTTTAAGACCCTGTTCGATCAATTCACGAAGCCGTCCAGCAACGATTTTCGCGGTGTCCGCATCGGCACGATCCATTACGACCACAAACTCGTCGCCACCCCAACGACCAACGCAATCGTCGGTACGCAGCCCGCTCGCGATCAAGCTTGCCGCGAGCACCAGCAGTCGATCTCCCTGGGCGTGCCCGTCACGATCATTCACGGCCTTGAGCCCGTCCACATCAAGCAATAGTAATGACACCGCCCCACCTTCGCGCTGCATCCGCTGAAAGGCCCCACTGCCGACGCTGGCCACCGCGGCGCGCGACAGCGCTCCGGTCAAGCTATCGGTGTCGGCGCGACGTCGGAAGCTGCGTGCGCGGACAATCTGCCACGCCGCAATCGCCGCGGCCGCGAACGCAAGCAGCGCGACAACCGCCACTGTCAGGCGTTGTGTCAGGAGGCGCTGCTCTGCGGCCTCCAGCTGCAAATCTCTGAGGCGCGATTCCTGCGCAGTCTGCTTTTCTCGCAGCTCACGCTCGTTGAGCCGATACAAATCGCCCTGCGCGGCGACCACGTCGCGCATCGTCAAACGGTCGCTTTCGGTGTTCAACTGCGCGGCCTCGCGCATCGCCTGCAGCGAAGCCATGGCCTGCCCTTCGCTCGCGAGCACTTCGCCCTCGGCCGTCCTTATCAATGCTTTCAGCCAAAGTTGCTCATCGTGTGTCGCCGCGATTTTTGCGCGATCGAGCGACAGTCGCGCTAACTTGGCGTGGCCAGCGATCGCGAGCAATCGTGCCTGCTGCAAACTAAATCGCGCGCGCAGTACCGGATCATCGATCTGCGCGATTACCGGTGCCACTTTGTTGGACCAGTCGGTCGCCACCGCAAATTGAGATCGCTCCATCGCGATGTCAGCGCGCTCCAGCGCCGCCACCGTCAGCCCCATCGGGTCGGAAAATAGCACTGCGCGTGCATAGCTTGATTCAAGCGAAGTCGCCGCGCGATCAAGTTGTCCGGCGCGAGTAAAGACGCGCCCCATCGCCAAATCTGCAGCGCCTGCGAATTCCTGATTGCCCGCTTGCAGCGACAGCTTCAGTAATTTTTCTGCTGCGGCAAGGGCCGCCTTTGTATCGCCAACGGCACGCAACAATTCGGCGTTCGTGTAATAAACACCCAGAGCAACCGATGAGATCACGCCGGACTTCGCAGAGCTATCACCTTCAACCAGGCTGACCGCCTCGTTGCTCATACGCATGGCGTACGCGAATTCGCTAATGTCCTGCAACAACGTTGCGTACGCGCTGAGCTGGCGCGCCAACGGCAACACCCGTCCGGTTGATCGTTGCGCCTTCAACGCACGGGTGATGCGGTCACGAGCGGCATTGGACGTTCGGTTCGACGCGAACTCCATCTGCCCGGCGAGGGCATCAAGCGATGCTGCCATTGATGCGTCGCCGGTAGTCGTCGCGAGCACATGAGCCGCCTCAACGGCGGGCAGTGCCGACGTGCTGAGGCCATACGAATAACGCAATTCACCAAACAGAAAGATCAGCTCAGTGATGAGCTCGGGTGAGTCTGCCGCGTCAAGACGCTCAATGGCGCTGACCAGTTCGACGTTGAACGTAGGACTGCCGCGATCACTCAGTTCTCGCAAACGTACAAGGTCAGCTTGGTTAAGACGGGTCTGCGCGTAACTAACGCTCAACCAGCACGACGAAAAACACAGACACACCAAGACGCACATTACGTTCAGGTGTCGGCGCGGATTGAAGGAATCGGTAGGTCGCATCGGTTTATGTGTTTGTAGCACGCAGAGCGATCCGGGATGATCGATACTGTGCAACACCGTTCACCATTTTCTGTCACCAAGATTTAGCAACACTCCGACCACTAAGCCCGCTAGGAGAATCAAAATACTGGAACCCACGCCCAGTTGCCACATCGCGTCATGGTTTTTAACGTTGTGCTGCTGGTGGAATTTTGCCGTTGAAAAAGTGCATGCGCTCAAGCACATAGTTCGGCTCAGCAATCTGGAGACCTTGCTTTTGGAACGCTGGCTGGGGTAATCGTATCTTTCGTGCAATTTGACACAGTTAGTTGCAAACTGTCTGGTCGGCTTTGTAGAAATCGAGTGGCTAAGAGCCTCGGAGCGGGTTTCCGAGGACAGTGGACCAAATCGTGCTGACAGTTGGCAGGCATAGCCACTCATATTGAAAGGGCATGAACTCATTCGATA
>JBBRGY010000331.1:0-4227 GCA_038223495.1 Burkholderiales bacterium
GGGCGACACGACCGGTGCGTTAGCGTCATTGGAACGTGCATTGACGCAGGACCCTACGCCACAAGAGACCGCTGCGATCCGGCGTCAACGCGCGCTAATTTTCCTGCAGACCGGACGGATTGATGAGTCAATCGCGGATGCACAATTTGCGGCAGTAGCGTTCCGAGAGGATTGGCAAGTTCGCAACACGCTGGGTTTTGCGTTGCTAACCAAAGGCAATCGGGCAGCGGCTATTGAGGCTTTCAACGATTCGCTTAAGCGTGGTCAGTCAGCCGCTGCCTTCTTTGGCTTGGCTCGCGCTCACTCCGCAGAAAAGCGCTCATCGGAAGCCCGCGCCAATATCGAAAAAGCGCTCGCTATCGACCCGACCAACACCCAGTTTCAGCAATTGCGTTCGCAGCTATGAGGTTGAGATTTAGGCCGCACTAACCTGCGAGGCTTTTGGTTCGCAGCCTGCATCCATCTCGGCTGACGCGGCAAAGGTGCTGAACGAAACCACTCGGTTGCGCCCGCTGTTTTTTGCGGCATATAGAGCGGTGTCAGCCCGTCCCACAATTTCGTCGACCGTGCCGGTATCGACAGGCGGATCAAAGATTGAAACGCCGACGCTTACCGTGATCAAGTTTGCGCCTAAATTGCCGTTCTTGATGACCAAAGTCTCCACTGCTCGACGCAAACTCTCGGCGATATGCATTGCTCCGTCGGCGTCTGTATTCGGCAAAACAACCGCGAACTCCTCACCGCCGTAGCGCGCGAGATAGTCGCCGGGACGATGTATTTCTTTCTGCATCGCTTCGGTGACGGCTTTCAGGCAGATGTCGCCTTGCAGATGGCCAAAGGTGTCGTTGTAATTCTTGAAGCGATCAATATCGATCATGAGCATCGCGAGCGGAGTGCGTGCGCGAAGCGAATGACGAATGTCGAGCGGGAACTGCTGCATGAAATAGCCACGGTTGAAGGCGCCGGTCAGCGCGTCGTGCAGGCTGCTTTCGGCCAGTGCCGCATGTACCTGCGCAAGCCTGCGATAGAGCCCCGTCGTTTCCCAAAGCAGCGTTCCCAGCACCAGTGACGACGAAACCATGCTCATGCAGCGTCCGGCATACCAGCCGAGGCTGTAGCGCGATGACGCCGCCAGTGTGAGTACGATGTCGGCGAGCCCTGCGACCAACGCTACGGCGAGCCACACGCTGAGAAGGTCGCGCAGGCGACTGATTGCCAGGCAGGCGATGAGCGCGGTCGCGCCGACAACAATCACGATGGGCGCTGCGGGCGAATGCACGAGCTGCTGATACGACATGCCGTCTATGAGCGGCGGTAGCACGCCGCCATTGGCCACTGCCAGATACGCAAACAGTGCCGCCAAGATCGGCGCATGAATCATCAAAAGCGCGCCGTTGCTTATGCCGGGCAATCGCAGAATGACGCTGTTGCGCACGAACGGAATTCGCAAGACTAAGGCAAACGCGACGATCGCCGGGAAACCGCCATGCCATAGCGTCCACAACCATACAGCGCTCTGCGGTCCGGCACCGAGCAAACCTGTATCTGAAAATACGCCCGGGAAGATGAGGATCTGCGCCGACACCATCACGGCGACAAAAAAATAGGCACCGGCGAGACAGGCTAAAAATGGCTCTCGAAGCACGCGGTAATGTGTGTAGAGCACGTAGCCCGTTAAACATTCTGTAATGAATACCGTCGCCGCAAACATCGGAAGGAACGGCTTCACCTCGGGCAGCTGAAGTCGCGCTGAAGGCAATATCAGCAAGCCAATAATCACGATCAGCGCTGCCAGCGCGCCCGCAGCCAGCTTCGAGCGCAGGCCGGGGCGCTCCCTCGCGAGTCCGCCAATGTCACTCACGCGCGGCATCCCGCGTCGACGTTTGCATAAGGCACACGCAGGCGATCATGTCGCGGCAAGCATTGGACGCAAGGTTTCTCGGGTACGGCGTCATTGGCGCGGTCTTGTGGTGCTGTCGCCGGACTATCCGCTTGGGCTTTGATATCAGTTCTGACCATTGGCGCGTCGAATGCGCGCCAATGGTCAGAACTGGAACAAATACTACCAGACAGGAGCAATCAGCTTTTTGCTGTATGCGCCATTGTATAGGGGCTAGCCGAACTAATCGTCATAAGTCGATTTTGTGCGATTTACGGCGATAGCCCCCATGCCACCGTCATTTCAGTAAAAAGCTGATAAGTATTTTCTTAGGATCAAGGCGTCAGTGACGTGCCGCAATTGGTGTTCAGGTTATTCCTTGCCGCGTCCCAATCAACTTGCGAAATG
Organism: Burkholderiales bacterium; assembly: GCA_038223495.1. Lineage (GTDB taxonomy): Bacteria > Pseudomonadota > Gammaproteobacteria > Burkholderiales > Casimicrobiaceae > Casimicrobium. The sequence continues at coordinate 2,288 of JBBRGY010000331.1, forward strand.
CCTGTTCCCGCGATGACTGCGCCACCGCTGAATCCGAGCATCGAGCGTAGCAATATGAGGCCCTCCTGATTGGCGCGCACGAAGCCGTCGTTATTCATGTCCAGTTTGCAGGGCGGCACTGTTGCCAGCAGTGGTGACTCGAATGCGCCGATATCGACGATGTTGTTGACGATTCGCACAAAGCCACGTTGGTCAACTGCTGGTGCCCCCGTATTGTTGCCCGCATCAAGCGCGGGACTGCCGGGGCGCAGCGCATGGGTGTAGGTGTTTCCGCCATTGTCAGCCAGCCCTTCCAGTTTGGCGTCGACGTTGCAGATCACGCCCGAGACGCCGCAAATACTCGGTGGCATGGCGGGGGAATAAGCTTCGAGTACCGAATTGGATATAGAGTAAGTAACGCCAGCAGTCGCGGGGAGGTAGCCGGAATATCCATTTCCATATTGGAATTGACCAAGAATACTGTTCTTGACTGTGATGGTCGCAGCAGGCGTCGCGGCGCCACCGATCGGGTTAAACACACCAAGGCCTATAGGATTCGTGGTGCTGCCGTTGCGTGCGCTGGTAACGCCGCTAATGGTGACCAAATTGGTGCCAGAGGAGGCGTGTGGGTTAATAAATAGCGGCCCAGAGCCGTCTACTGAAACATTGCCTGAAAGCGTGGTGTTGCTCACTGAGAAATTGCCGGTAGCGTTCAGGAAGAGCCCAGAAATGCCCTTGGCGCGATTGCCAACAAATGACGAATTCGATACCGAGTAGTTTCGGCCTGCGCCGTTCGGACGCATCGAGAGCCCCCCTTCATTTTCGCTGGCGTAGTTGTCTTTAAACAACAGACGCGTGCCGGTGAAGCTGTGCGCCAGCGGGTAGGTGAGCGACGGCGAATACGAAGGTGGGCCTTGCACAGTAAACACGCCGAAACCGCCGTTCGTCGTGGCCGGTGGCGTGATCTGTCCAGCGTAGGTTGCGTTGTTGATGACACGGATGTTGTCAGCGGTGACGTTTGCGAGGTCGGCGAGCTCAGCGGCACTGTTGCCGCCGCTGCCCGCAGCGGCTTGCCCTTGCACTTCATTGGCGACAAGATCGATGTCGCTGAGGGCAACGTTGCCGCTGCACGCGATGCGCAAACCAGCCCTCGTTTGAACAGCTAAATTCTTCTCCAACCTCACTCGAGTGAGGCTCACGTTTCTCAGGTTGGTGTACGTGCAGTTGCCGTTCGCGTCGAAGTTGTCAGTATTGATGTCCAGCCCACCGACGCCAGTTCCTGCAGAATTGCCGATAAAGGACCAGTCGGAAACCGTGACGCTGTCGCCGTTGGCGACATTAGCGCCTGCCGTAAAAATACCGCCGCCGCCACGGCGTTGTGCGGCGGAGTTGCCGACGGTCGTACCGTTTGCGAGGGTGACTTTGCCCGTTACGTCGGTGATGTAGAAAGCTCCGAAATTTCCGCTGGTCGCCGAGTTGGAAACGAACTGAGTACCGCTGATCGCCACCGATAGCGCGCCAGCAATGCGCAGCGCGCCGATTGATTCCGAGGTGTTGCCAACAAATTGGCTATTGGTGATCGAAACCGCGCCGACCCAAAGATTGTTTGAATTGCCTAAGCTCACAGCGCCAGCAGCCGACAAAAACGTTGGCCCCGCTGTGCCGTGAACGGTGCGGTTACTTATGAACCGAACATTGCTGAGTGTGACATTAGGTCGAGGGACAGTCGCTAGGGGTACGCCGATCGCAAGCGCCCCGCCTGTTTGGGCAAAATTGGTCGCGCCATCAGCCGATCCAGCCGACTCGCACGATTCAAACAACACGTCGGTCAAAATCAACGACTCGCGAGAAAAAATGCATCCACCTGATGCCCCGCCACCAGCCGCTAGGCTCGCTACCCCTCGGCCTTCCTTGAAGGACACGCCGGTCACAGTGGTGGGTGCATCCGACGTTGTGTCGTT
>JBBRGY010000332.1:0-4200 GCA_038223495.1 Burkholderiales bacterium
TCCATTTCGCCACGGTGATTGACCGACGTCATGGGGCGGCCCAGATAGAAAGCGACGGAATAGTCAATCGGCCCGACGGAGTAGAACGGCGCTTGCGGCTCAAATGGCCGCTCATTTTTCACCAGCCCCTCAATCATGCGCTCGGATGAAAAAGCCGCATCAATCTGATGCAAAAAGCCAAACAGGCATCCCCAGAACATGAAGCTTCCGAGCGTTATCGCGACGACGCTGGTTGCTCGCCTGCCACGCTGAACGCAGCGCCATCCGACGACCCCACCGGCACATAGGCACGCTGTCGCCAGGAAAATCCACGGCATGCCGACAGAGACTTCCGAACCAAGCGCAGCAAACCGATCAAGCCGAAACAACTGCGTCGACGCAGCCATCAGCGCAATACCGACGACGACGCTGGTCGCGGAACACCACCGCAACACGCCCGCTTGTGCAAAAAAATCTCGACGCCCCGCCAACAGTGCGAGCGCGGGAAATACGGGGATGACGTAGGCCGGAAGCTTTGAATGGGACAGGCTGAAGAAAACGACGATTGCAGCGACCCATGCGACGCAAAACAGGTCCGGGCGAAACGTCCGGTTCGCTCGACCAATTGAAGCGCCGTTTGCGAATTGACCATTCGCAGCATCAGATCGCACGCTGGCGTCCCGATTGAACGCCTGATAAATAATCCCTGGCATCCACGGCATGGCACCCACCAACAGGATCGGCGCGTAATACCACCACGGGCCGTATCGCTCACTGCGATTGGACGCAAATCGCTGGAAGTGCTCCCGAATAAAAAACAGATCAAAGAATTCGGCGTTTCGATGCTGCACCAACACAAACCACGGCGCTGCAATGAGGAGAAAAAGCACAGATCCGCGAACAATTTTGAGCCGTCGCCATATCACCGCATTGCGAGCGCTAACGCTGTAGAAAATTAACGCGAGCGCAGGCAGCACTACGCCAATCAGGCCCTTGCTCAGTACGGCAAGCGCGCACGAAACCCAAGCAAGCAACATCCACCATCGCCCTGCACCGTCGACAGATTCGTCGTAGGCTTGCTGGGCGAGCAGAAATGAGCACAAAGCCAAGGTGAGAAACGCAGTCAGACTCATGTCAACCGTCAGGTACTGACTACAGAGATAGAACGCCCAACTACTGGCCAGGACGACGGCAGTGGTGACGGCTCCGTCCTTGCCCCACAGTCTGCGCGCCGTGAATCCGGTTGCAATCACCGCCAAAAATCCCAGAAATGCGGCGGGCAATCGAGCCGACCACTCGTCATCGCCGAACACCGACAGCGACATTGCGGTGAGCCAATACTGCAATGGCGGCTTTTCAAAAAACTTGATGTTGTTCAGGCGTGGGGTCACCCAGTCGCCGGTGGCCACCATTTCACGCGGAATCTCGGCGTAGCGCCCTTCATCCGGGATGAACAATCCGCGCAATTCGAGCGTGCCAAACCAGGCGACGACCCAGATCGCAAGCAACACCAGCAATGTGTTTTTTGTAAGCTTCAATTGCGCTGCCAGAGAACAAGGAACATAAATAAATCGGCAATAGAAAAAGCCGCAACGTATAACACCACCGCGGCCTGAGCAGAGCCTGACGAACTCGGGCTTGACGAGATTGCGGTTAGCTGAAAGCTCGCGAATCAGGCGTTAATTTTTGACGCCAAAAATGTTGTGAGCGTTGCCCCGGAAACCGACCGATCAAGGTACGCTTCACCGATCTGTTTCAGCAAAACGAGCGTAACTACGCCGCCTTCGTTCTTCTTGTCGCGCTGCATGTGCGCCACGAGATTCGTCGCAACCGATTTAGGTGGTTTCACCGGCAAGCTTACAGCCGCAAATATGCGCGTGATGCGGGCTACGTCGTTCATGCTCAGATGCCCCATCTCTTGCGACAACTGCGCGGCTAAGACGCAGCCAGCAGCAACGGCTTCACCATGAACCCATACGCCGTAACCCATTTCGGTCTCAATGGCGTGGCCAAAGGTATGGCCGAGATTTAACAGAGCACGAATGCCCAGCGTTTCGCGCTCATCGCGCTTCACCACATCGGCTTTGATTTGACACGAATGCGCAATTACTCGGGCCAAGAATTCGTGATCGCGCGCATTCAATTTGTCTACATCGCGCTCCAGTTCGGACAGATGCGGCTCATCAAAGATCAACGCATGTTTGATGATTTCGGCGAGGCCGGCCGCGTATTCGCGCGGCGGCAAAGTCTTTAGCGCTGCGGTGTCGGAAAGCACTGCTTGCGGTTGGTAGAACGCGCCGATCATATTCTTGCCGAGCGGATGATTCACGGCCGTTTTGCCACCCACCGACGAATCGACCTGCGCAAGCAGCGTCGTTGGCATTTGCACGAACGGAATGCCACGCTGGTACGTCGCGGCGGCGTATCCGGCCACGTCACCCACCACGCCACCGCCCAACGCGATGACGGTCGTTTTACGGTCACATTTGGCCGAAAGCATCGCGGAATAAATCTGGTCGAGCGAGGCGGCCGTTTTGTACGCCTCGCCGTCGCGCAGCACGATCTCGATGACTTGTTTGCCCAAAGCATGCAGCGATTCGCGAACTTTGGCGAGATACAGCGGCGCGATGGTTTCGTTGGTGACGATAGCGACCATTGTGCCATTCACGAAAGGCGCGAGCATCGCTGTGTTGCCAATGAGCTCGGGCCCAATGTGAATCGGATACGGGCGGTCGGCGAGATTGACGTGAACGGTTTGCATAGCAGTTTTGAAGGAAGATTTACGTTACAGCTTTTCGCTCTGATGACGGCTTATTAGGGGATAAGCGCAAAATTTGCAATAAGTCAACTTTGCACAATATCGGACGCTAGCCCCTGTGCATTTGTCATTCCACGTTAATGCTGTGACGCAGATTGAGCGCTCAGAAACGCCCGCAAGCATAGCCGCAGTCCGCATTTACCCCTTGGCGCGACAATAGAGCCGTCGACATCACTGCGTTAAGGACATAGCTATGCACAATTTGCACAACTCTCTGTGCACGCTCACGCTTCCGACCTCTGGCCGCACGCTGAGCTATTACAGCCTGCCTGCGCTGGAAGCCGCCGGCGTTGGCGCGATTAGCCGGTTGCCGGTGTCGATCCGCATCGTGCTCGAATCGGTGCTGCGCAATTGTGACGGCAAAAAAGTCGAGGAAACGCACATCACCGAGCTGGCCAACTGGAAGCCGAACGCAGTCCGCTCGGACGAAATTCCATTTGTCGTGGCGCGTGTGGTGTTGCAGGACTTTACCGGAGTGCCGCTGTTGGCAGATCTAGCCGCGATGCGCGACGTCGCCGCGAAGCTTGGCAAAGATCCGAAGCGAATCGAGCCGCTGGTCGCCGTGGATTTAGTCGTGGACCACTCGGTGATGATCGATTTTTATGGCACGCATGACGCGCTGCGTCAGAACATGGAGCTGGAGTTTCAGCGCAATCATGAGCGCTATCAGTTCATGAAGTGGGGCATGCAGGCGTTCGACACGTTCAAGGTGGTGCCGCCCGGCATCGGCATCGTGCATCAGGTCAATCTTGAGTATCTATTTCGCGGCGTACAAATTCGCGACGGCGTCGTGTTCCCCGACACGCTGGTCGGCACCGACAGCCACACGACGATGATCAACGGGGTGGGCGTGGTCGGCTGGGGCGTTGGTGGCATCGATGCGGAGGCCGCGTTGTTGGGGCAACCGGTGTATTTGTTGACGCCGGATGTGGTGGGCGTAGAGCTGCGTGGCGCACTTCGCGAGGGCATCACGGCGACCGATCTCGTGCTGACCGTCACCGAGCTTTTGCGGCAACACAAAGTGGTCGGCAAATTCGTTGAATTTTTTGGCGAAGGTGCGGCGAGTTTGAACGTCGTTGATCGCGCGACTATCGGCAACATGTCCCCGGAATACGGCGCGACGATGGGCTTTTTTCCTGTCGACGAAAAAACCATTGACTACATGATGGGCACCGGTCGTACCGACGATGAAGTCGAAGCTTTTGCCGCGTATTACAAAGCGCAAGGCCTGTTTGGCATGCCAAACGCTGGCGACATTGACTACAGCCAGACCATCGTGCTCGATCTCGCGAGCATCGTGCCAAGCCTTGCGGGCCCGAAGCGTCCGCAGGATCGCATAGCGCTGCCTGACATGCGGCATTCATTTGAATCATTATTCTCGGCGTCGTCCGCATTCAACGGCT
>JBBRGY010000333.1:0-4195 GCA_038223495.1 Burkholderiales bacterium
CGGGCGAGGACACGACCGCGGTCGCGAAGTGGATTGCGAAGCATGGGGCCGCTGTCGCCGAGGTCGCCGTGGCGCACAACATTGCAGCGGAAGCGCTCACGCCGCCGCAGCAGGCGCTGGCAGAAATTTGGGCCACCTTGCTGGGCATCGATGCGCAGCAAGTCCTGGCTACCGACAATTTCTTCGATCTCGGCGGAAACTCGCTACTAGTCATGCGAGCGATTGCGGACGCCGAGCGCGTGAGCGGCGCAAAGATCGATCCGCGTCGTTACGTCTATGAGTCGCTGCAGCAGCTTAGCGTTGTGTCTGCGGCGAACAGCGCAACCACGGGGGTCGCGAGCGAGACGCCGGCCAAAGGTGGAATCTCCGGGTTTCTCCGACGAGTGGTCAAACGACCGTGATCCTGCCGTTTTCATTCGGTGTGTCGACGCGGCAGCTTTTTGGAATCTTCCATCCGCGCGCCGACAAAGCAACTCCGCGTCACGCAGTGTTGCTGTGCAATCCATTTGGCCAGGAAGCCATTCCATCGCATCGCGTATTCCGGGTTCTTGCGGAGCGACTGGCACGCGGCGGCAGCGATGTCCTGCGCTTTGACTACTTCGGCACAGGCGATTCCATGGGCGATGACGCGGACGTCAGCCTCAGCGGTTGGACCGATGATGTCGTCACTGCGCATCAGGAATTGCGAGCGCGATCGGGTGCAAGCGACATCGTCTGGGTAGGGATGCGTCTTGGCGCTGTCGTCGCACTGCGCGCCGCTGCTCGCGGCGCGCCAGCATTGAAGCGCCTGGTGCTGTGGGATCCGATCGTCAACGGGCGGCAATACCTTACCCATTTGCGCGAGCGGCATGTTAGCGCACTGGAGGGTTCCTTCAACGTGCTGCCGCAGCCCCGGCCGCGCCTGCTTGCCAACAATCCTGAATCATTCAACGATGAGGCCATGGGCTTCGCGCTGCCGCTGCAGATGCGAAGCGATTTGGCCGATGTTGAATTCATTGCCGAGCTTTCGCGAGCTTCGCAGGATGTTGTGGTGATCTGCGACCCGCAGACACAGGACGGGCAGGCGTTGCGCGCCAGCGTCAACGCAAGCGCTGGTCTGCGCGCCCAGATTATTGACGCGCCGCATGGCACAGACTGGACCAGCGACGTGGCGATCAATACGTCAGTGGTGCCCCCGAAAGCGCTGCAGTTGCTGAACGAAAACGCGGGCCGACTCGCGTGACGGAAGAACCGCTGCTGCTCGGGTCCGAGGTAAATCTGGTGGGCGTTCGCACCCTCACAGATGCCCCGAGATCCGACTATGCCTGTTTGCTGTTCAACGCGGGAGTGATCCATCGCGTGGGACCGCGACGTATCAGCGTGAAACTCGCGCGCGCGCTGGCGAAGCGCGGCTTGCCGACGCTGCGTATCGATTTGTCCGGCGTCGGTGACAGTCGCGTGCCAGCAGGCGCGACTTCCTTCCGGGAGCAGGCGGTGAAAGATCTGCAGGCTGCCATGCATGTCATGGAGCAGAAGACCGGCGCAAAAAAATTCCTGCTGTTCGGCATCTGTTCCGGCGCAGTCAATGCCTTCTGGACGGCGCTGGCCGACGAGCGCGTCGTGGGGATCATGATGTTTGATGGGTTCTGGTACCGCACGCGCTGGACCGAACCGGTCAGACGCTGGAAGCGGTTGAAGGCGCTTACATTAGCCGAGCTGCTCAGATTGGGCGCCGGGCGCGTGAAGCGACTACTGAGCAGTCCGCTGCAGGCTGCGCAGTCACAGGGCATTTTTGAGCAGGCCGGCGACAACGCAAATCCGCCGCAACACGAATTTGCTGCGCACCTGGCAACGCTGGTGGCGCGTGACGTATCCGTGTTTTTTCTCTATGGCGGCACCGTGACGGAGTACTTCAGCTACCAACGCCAGTTCGTCGATGCGTTCCGGGGTGAGCCATTCCTGAGCAGGATCCGCTGCGAACTGCATCCTGATCTCGATCACACCGTGGTTGCGCTCGAGGTGCAGCAAAAACTGATCACCCTCGTGAGCGACTGGATGATCGGCTGTGCTAACGGAAAGCGCGAACCCTGAGCGTCAGCATCAGAGAACGAACGTGTGCACGGCGCGCATATAGAGATCGATGGCCGCACACTTCAGACGCGAGACGTCAACGGCGCGATATTCGTCCAGATAGTCCTGGTAGCGACGGTTCCAGTTGAATTTGTCGAGCGCGCTTTCAGCGATTGATATGCTGATCCCATGCATTTTCGTGGAATGCCACCAGCCTGCCGGCACGAACACGGTTTCACCTTCGTGGACCGTGAATCTCAAGGGGGTCGCTTTGCGTACGTCGGGATAGCGGTCCGCGTCGAAGTTATTGAAGTCGTCGATCACGGAGTCGTTTTTTGCAAAGCCGGGTTTGGGATAGAGAAAAGCAGAATCACTCGGTGCGTACACCACAAAATCCTTGTCGCCATGAAGCTGCGATATGTAGACGTGCAGATAGGAATAGTCCCAGTGCAGCTTGCCAAATCCGCTGCCGCCCGACCCGATGAACAGCGCCTTGATTCCCCGGACGATGCGCATGCCCGGTGGAACCAGTTTGCTGCCGAGAAGATTGTCGCGCGTGTATTTCAGATCGCGGATGTCGTCGTATAGCTCAGGAAATTGCTCGTCGAGTTTCACCTGATTCAGATAGGGCGCTGGCTGGATTCCCGAGCGGACCTGCTCGATGAAGTCCCCGAGCCGCCAGTTTTTGTCGCTGAAGTTCAGCGTCTTGTCGCCATAACGCGTTTCGAAGTAATCGAGATTCCACTTCTTTCGCGCCGGCCAGTGATCCACACAGCCCGAGATGATGACAGGCAGATTCCTGGAGGCGTAATTACGCTGAAAGTCCTCGACACTGATGTCCTTGACTCGATCAATGGTGCTCGCCATCGGGACTCCAGATAACAATGCGTGATTGTGCCGTCAAAGCGACAAACAAGACAGTCCGCTGAACATATATCCTAGCCGAATGCGTCGCACAAATCGAAATGCACGAGCCAATTGACAGCGCTATGGACATAGAAGTGCTCGCCTGTATTATCGGTTTGCCACAGGTGCTGTTGCGTCGGAAGTGAGGCGAATTGACTAACAAATATATTAATTCTGGTGGCGCGACATCTTTGGCGCCTTTTCACGCAAGAAGCGCTGATTTGTTGGTTTTGTTTGTCGCTAGCTTCGCGCTGTATTCGCTCAATGTTGACTTCACGCTTTTCGGCGACGCGGCGCTGTATGCCGATTTCGTTCTGCTCAAGAACTTCGCTGAAATCCCGGTGCACTTCGGTTATTACGCAATCTTGTTCGTCGTAAACGCGTTCATGGACGGTGTTTTTCATGTTCCGATTCAAGAATCGGAAGTGTGGTTGAACGTTTTGGCCGGCGCGTTGACCGTCGGCATAGCCTATTTGCTCGGAGGGGAACTTCTGGGGGGGCGGCGTGACGCATTGCTGTGCGCAATCATTTTCGCTGTCTCCGGTCGCGTCTTTACAAATTCTACGAGCAGTGAAATGTATATGCTCCAGACTTTGTTTGTACTTGGATCATTTTATTGCTTTGTCCGCGAGCGCGAACTCGTTGCGGGCTTGCTATTCGCCGTTGCGATGCTTGTTTCGACGCTCAGTGTTTTTGCGATATTGTTCTTTCCGGCATACGAATATCAGCGTTCGAAAAAATTCAGATGGGACGTGATGTTCCGGCTGGCTGCTGCGGCTTTGGCCGTTTATCTGCCATTTTTCGTTTTGTATGCGCATCCGCTCTTGTTTGGAATACGGGGCCTGCTGGCTATTGCCAGCAACTATAATATGGACCCTCTCGCAACAGTCCGAAACTTTCCGCTCTATCAATTCAAAGCGTTCACTTTCTTGTTGTTATTACTTGTGCCATTACTGTTTGCAATTCGGCAAAACCAAAAATTCATTTTTATTGCGTTAGCGGTCGCCTTACCGCACCTTTATGTGATTGTAAAGTTAACGGGCGAAGATAACGTTTTCATCCTGAATACGGATTTCTTTTTCGCGTGCTGTTTGGTTTTAGGTTGGCGTCAATTTGCTGCGAGTCCGCTTGGAAACGCCACTGCCGCACTACCTTTGGTTTTTCATATCTGTTTGTATCTTGCAGCCGGAACTATTCACGGATTTCATCCCAACAGAGAATATGCAGTGGACATGCGGAA
>JBBRGY010000334.1:0-4187 GCA_038223495.1 Burkholderiales bacterium
CGTATCTCGATGTGCCATTCCAGCACGCGAATCAGCGCATTTTGAAGCTCATGAAACGCCCGGCCAGCGGCGAGAAAAACATCGAGCGCATTCAGGCGTGGCGCGCCTCTTGTTCGGATCTGACGATTCGCTCGACCTTTATCGTCGGCTTTCCCGGTGAAACTGAAGCGGAGTTCGAAGAATTGCTCGATTTTCTACAAGAAGCGCAACTTGATCGCGTCGGTTGCTTTGCCTATTCGCCCGTCGACGGCGCGACGGCTAACGATCTTCCGGGCGCGTTGCCAGACGAAGTGAAAGAGGAGCGTCGCCAGCGGTTTATGGAAGTGCAAGCCGAGATTTCGGAGACGCTTTTGCGCGCCAAAATCGGCCGCGAAATCGAAGTGATCGTTGACGACGTGCAGGACAACATTGCCGTCGCACGCTCGTGGGCCGACGCGCCGGAGATCGACGGCATGGTGCATGTGCAAAAGGCAGAATCGCTGAAGGTCGGCGACATCGTGAAAGTCACCGTTGTCGAAACAACGGAGCATGATTTGATTGCAGTGTTGCCCGGTTACGAGCGCGACGACGACTGACAGCTTTTTCCTGTAAGTACCATTGCACCGGGGCTAGCTCTGTTTTTATATAGAAGCCGACTTTAGGCAATAACGACCTCTAGCCCCTATTAAACGGTCATTTCAGCGTTGAGCTGATGCCAATTCTGCCGCTCGCGCCTCACGCTCAAACCGGTTATCCCAGTAATACGCGTGCCAGTGCTTTGCCTTGCTCGCAGCATAAAGGCCCGCGCCAACATAGGCAAACGGAAACAACACGCCCCAGCGCTCGCATTGCCGTACGTGCACATGTTCGTGCAAGCGACAGTTCGCCAGACACTCGGCGTTGCGGGCGACGATGACGTGTCCGATGGTCGCCGCAGCGAAACCTGCACCGCCGCTCATCGCGCGAAACCACGGCCCATGCAGAAACCACGATAGCGCTGGGCTAGAGATTTCGAGGACGCCGTCGCACGCCCGCCATGTAGCGCGCCACACTGCGAGCGGCAGCAGCGGCAGGGCGCACAGACTGACCGGCAGCACCCAAAGGAGTTTCGCGAAATAGGGCATACGACAAATGAGTGATGACTTGAGGGCAAAGTTAACGTAGATTTCGTTTCTGTAGCTATTTATCCCTTCATCGAAGTTCAGCCGAAAGCCCAGAATGTCGCAACTGAAAGCAAATTGGATCGCCGCAATGGCGTTGACCGGCACATTTTCTGCGTTGGTGAACGCGGGCACGTTGGTCGCCCAAGTGAAGGATCGCAACGGCAATCCGGTAACAAACGCGGTGGTCTACGCGCTGCCGGTGGGAAAGGCCGCACCAACGGTGCCTGCCGCCACGACCGCAATTGTGGAGCAACAGTCGTTCAAGTTCGAGCCTTATGTCTCTATCGTGCAGGCGGGCACTCGCATGCGGTTTCCGAACCGCGATATGACCGAGCATCACCTGAAGGTGCTGTCGGGGCCGAGTGCGTTTGAGTTCAAGGTTTACACGCGGAAAGAGCCAGAGCCCACCTTGCTGGACAAAGTCGGGATGGTCACGCTTCAGTGCCTGATTCATGACTGGATGAACGCGCATATTTATGTCGTTGACAGCCCTTGGTTTGGCAAAACGAGCCGCGAGGGATCCACTGTGATCGAGGGCGTACCTGCGGGCGACTACGATGTTTACGTCACGCATCCCAGCGTGCTGATTCCGGGCCAAGTTACCCCAAGTGGGCCGCGTCGCGTAAAGATGGATTTGAGCAATGTCCAGGTGATTGAGGCAAAGCTGGAGCTGGTGCCCAAGCCTGAGCCAACTAAGCGATATCCGCCAGCCTCGAGATATGAATAGGGCGCAAACGATAAGCGCCGCCTAAGACGAAGTGGTTTGCGCGTGATTCGATGGGACGCTCAGTCTGAGCCATGAGCAGAAATCAGTTTGATCTTTTTGGCGAACCCGAGGTAGCTGGCGCGTCGTCCGAACTCTTGACCAGTGAATCGCGAAAGCCAAAGGCATCGCGTACCACTCGCATTGAGCCAGCAGTGCCCGACGACGGCCTCGTGCGTCTCGCTCAGCAATTTTCGTCGCGTATTCATCTGGGTACTTCGTCGTGGAGTTTTCCCGGCTGGGCAAATTTGGTTTACGCATCTGCGTACGCCGACTCAGCGTTGGCAAGACACGGCCTGCCTGCTTACGCTGCGCATCCGCTGCTCCGTAGCGTCGGCATTGACCGCACGTTTTATGCGCCTATTGGCGAAGCGGACTTTCGTACTTATGCGACGCAGGCCAGGGCCGTGTCGCCAACATTTCGCTTTTTGGTGAAAGCGCCAATGCTGTTCACCGGGCCGCGACTGCGCAGGGACGACGGGCGTTGGTCGGACAACGTTGCGTTTTTGAACGCCAGTCTGGCCACGGCGCAATTTGTTTTGCCAGCCACACGCGGGCTGGCCGAAATGTGCGGGCCGCTCGTGTTTCAATTTCCACCGCTCGGGCCACGCTATACGCGATCACCGGCGCGTTTTGCTGATGCGTTGGCTGAGTTTCTGCTCGCGCTTCCGGTGCCTTCTGGCGCTGCGTTTTACGCCGTGGAAGTGCGTGATCCGGAATTATTGACAGATGATTATCTGGCGGCTCTTTGTGCAGGACGCGCGACGCATTGCCTCGCTATTCACGCACGCATGCCTTCAGCGACCGATCAGGCACGTTTCTGGCGGGATTCTGGGCGCGCGCCGCTGGTGATTCGTTGGAGCTTGCATTCGGGCTTCAAATATGAAGAGGCGAAAGAGCGCTACGCACCGTTCAACAGACTTGTGGACGAAGATCCAGAGGGGCGGACCCAGATTGCGCGACTGGTGCGGGAGGCAGCGGCGAGCGATCAGGATGCCTATGTGATTGTCAATAACAAGGCCGAGGGCTCCGCACCGCTAACGATCCGAAAGCTTGCGGAGCTGATTGACGAATACGGGGAAACCATAGTGATTCAGGACTGACCGCTAGAATCGCCGCACCATTGAACTCAGGGAATACGTATGTTTGGTCGCTTCATGCCCACGGAAGGACGTTTTTTCGAGCTTTTCAATTTGCATGCGCATGAAATCGTCGAAGGCGGAAAAGAGCTGGTGGCTTTGATGAACGGGCTCGGCGAAGGTGCGACCGATTTACGCGATCACGCCAATGCGATTGATGCCATCGAAAAACGCGGCGACAACTACACCCGTGAAACGATTCAGCTTCTGCACAAAACGTTCATCACGCCGCTGGATCGCGAAGAGATTCATCGACTCATCTCTAATATGGACGACGTGCTTGACCTGATGCAGGACGCGGCGGAGTCGGTGTCGCTGTATGACATCAAGATCGTGCCGCCCGAGGCGAAACAATTAGCCGAGCTGTGTTTGCAATGTTGCGAACGCGTGAAGTCAGGAGTTGTGCTGCTTTCCAACATGGAAAACGCAGCGACGATCCTCAAGATTTGCGAAGAGATTGACCGGCTTGAATCCGACGCCGATCACGTGATGCGAAGCGCGATTTCGAAGCTTTTCCGCACCGAGCGAGATGCGATTCAACTGATCAAAATGAAGGCTATTTACGAGTTGCTGGAGACGGTGACCGATCGCTGCGAAGACGTGGCTAATGTGATGCAGGGTATCGTTCTCGAGAACGCGTAAGCCCTCAACGACTGATTCGCTATGTACACAACTGCTGCTGCCCTCTGGGTCATTGTCTTACTGGTCGCGCTCGCTATCGCCTTCGATTTCATGAATGGTTTTCACGATGCCGCCAATGCCATCGCCACCATCGTTTCAACAGGTGTGTTGAAGCCCGGTCAGGCCGTGCTCTGGGCAGCGTGCTTTAATTTTCTTGCACTCGGAATTTTTGGCTTGCACGTGGCGGCCACCATCGGCAGCATGGTCGATCCGCATGTGGTGGACTATCACGTCATCTTTGGCGCGCTGGTTGGGGCTATCGCATGGAACATCATCACCTGGTTCTACGGCATCCCATCGTCGTCATCGCACGCGCTGATCGGCGGTGTGATCGGCGCAACCGTCGCGAAGGCAGGTACTGGCGCGCTCAATGGCACCGCCATCGGAAAAACAGTTCTGTTCATTCTGTTGTCTCCGTTGATGGGTTTTGTATTTGGCGCATTGATATTGCTGTTGATTTCG
>JBBRGY010000335.1:0-4187 GCA_038223495.1 Burkholderiales bacterium
AATACATGCCAAGACCCGCCTGTAGTCTTGTGATCGGAGGAACGGTACGGTCTGTGGGACGGCGCGAAAGCTTCGAGCTCCCTGCTGAATTCAAACCGCTTACTCATCTTGAATATTTCCAATGGTAAATCTCGGTCAAACACAGCGATTTGAAGAAATCGACTTCTCAGTTTTTTCGCCCAAAAGCGATAAAAAAAACGGTTTCATACAAAAAAGCTGTACCGTGGCCTACACGTCTTCACCCACTCCAATCGGGGCCGGGGCCGTTAGCAAGATGTAGGCGAATAATCGCTCGTACGCCGGATCCGGCGGATATTTCCGGGTCAGCGGATCGCGGTTGCTGGCGAATGCCTCGTCGAGCTCGCTCCAATCCTCCGCGCTGAGCCAACGCTCGGCAGCAGGCAGGATCAGCGTCTCCTCCATTTGCATGTGCACAAAGTAAAACTTAACGTAGCGCAGGCACGCACCTTCAAACGCACCACGGCGGGTTCCGCCAATGAACTCCCACGCGAGAAGCAAGTGTTGCAGCTCGCGAATGTTGGCCTCGCCTTTTGCGTGATCGAGATCAAGTCGGTCGAGGTCAGCCCCGATCTGCGGCGATGACCGACGCAGTTTGGGAAACAGCAGTTCGGTCTCTTTCGGATGATGCAAGCGCTCTGGAAACTCGTCAACATAAAAAAGCATCGCGCGAATCACGGTGAAAAAGGTGTCGGTATCGCGCTTCGGGCCGCGCTTAACCATCAACGTCAGCGAGTGCAACATCGCGGCAAGCGCGGCGTGTTCCTCGCGGATGATGCGTAGACATAGATGGGGCATAGCGCATCTCCCGATTCTTGGCGGTAAGCCCGAACGTTACACATTCGCGCGTTGCAGACATTGACGTGCATCAGTGAGCCTTAAAAGCGTCGCTGAGCGGACACCACTCTCTGGTCACCCCTAACGCATCTGTAACGAGGCAGTTGGTACGGCCCCTTATGCCAGGGTCGATCTTCGTTGGCGCAACTCAAAGCTTAAGCGATTGCGCGCCGAATCGATACGTTGCGGCGTGTTCACCATTGTGATCGAGCTCAAGGGTGCCCTTGACACCTATGTGCAGAAACACGACCACAATCCAAAGCCCTTTCATGTAGACGGCCAAGGTCCACGACATACTGCAAAACGTCATCCGCGCCGGTTCACTCTCATTAAGTCGCAATCAGAATGAGGCAGGACGCCAGAGTGGTTTTGCTGGGACAGGATAGCCCGATAGACAAGGTGCAAAGAAAATTCCGTCACCCCCACCAAGTCTCTAAAGGCGACGGCGGACGCCCGTAGTCAGTCGATGGATGGTTGCTTTGCCGATAATTATTGCGAGAAGTGTGCAGCGGCAGCGCCGATTGTTGAAACGTTGTCCAGTGCAGGACTTAGCAAGCGCTCGGTAAGCGATGACCCAACAAGTGTGCCCAGAAGATCGTTGAAAGTCTTTAGGAGTGCTTCGTTGGTGGCCATCGCAATTGCCGCAGGTTGCACCGCCAACAGTTGCCGTAGCGTTGTGTAGTCGCCAACTGCCAGCGGGCCGTAATATACGACGCTCAGCAGCGGGTGAGCTGAACGCGTTAGCGACAAGCTACGTTTGTAAAGCCCCATCATACTGCGTCCCCCGATGATAGGCGACAGTACAGCGTCAATATCAAACCACCTCGCGTGCTCGCCCCGCGCGACGAAAGTCGGCACGCTGCCAAGATCTACTTGCGCAGATGAAGCTGCCCCAATAGGATCTGATGGTTCCGGCATAAACAACACCTCCGTTTTGGAAAGTTGGCAAGCACAGCACACCAATGATGTTACTCGTTCGCTTTTGCAATCGGGCTTCGCTGCATAAACCGTTGAGAGCGCCAGTTGACCGGAGTTTTCGTAGAAAGTCGGCAATTGTTCAACATCGCAATCATGCCAACCGTCGCCAGCCTCACCCGATGCGCATCAAATGTTTGCGCCAGTTTGATCGCGATGCGAATATGCTCGAGCGCTCATTCGCTGTCGTCCGCTTTGGACGAGAATGGTTTTGTAGCTCATTAGTTTCCTCTGCTTGAAGCTCAAAACATGGTTCGCTATTGCGGCGCATCTAGTGCTGCAACAGCGCAGGATGTGCATCCGAATTAATTGAAGCATGCGCGTTCCTACCTTGCAGGGCGTTGACTTAGCGCAAGTGACTTGCACTAGCGCAAGACTAAGCTCTAAGTGAAATGACGTAGCCGCGCGGCGAATTTTCGCTTCAGGCACTACATTTTTGAGTTAGGTGAAAAGAGCAAAACCATGCAACTAGAACGAGGTCGAACCGAGACGGCGGAAGACTGCTCAATGCGCACAAGGCTCGCGCTCGTCGCCGTTAGCTGTCTGGCGGGCTGCGCGTCCTTGTTGCCAACGTCAAAGGCGGAAATGAAAATGCCGTGGCAAAATTACGCCGAAGCGAAAGCTACGTTTGACCGAATCATCATCCAGCACACGACCATTGATGAGTTAATCGCGATGGCCATTAACGCCGACGTGACTCCGAATATCGTGTCGCTCAATCACACCGATTTGATGCGCCGTCTGGCCAATGTGCCTTTGCTCGATCCCGGCATGCTTGACGACGGGTTACGCGCCTGTCTGGTCAAACGGCAAAAGTGCACCGGTCTTGAGATTGAGCAGACCCACACCGAGCGCGAGCGCATCGGCAGCTTTTGGCTTGATGTGCTCGGCTTTCGGCAAGAGACGAGCGTGACCGGCTGGCGCTTCAATGCCGTCATCGTGCTCGATGAAAACGTCGTCATTTACAAAGTGTGGAGCGGGCAGCCAAACATTCGCAAGCTTGAGGAGGAGCGCAATCCCCTGGGGCCGTTACAGGGAGCTGGCGGGGCACTCATTCGCAAGCTCTACTGAGGGCATCTCTACAGCGAATAGCCTGAACCGGGCAAGAGCAACTAATTTTCTCGAAAGGAAAACTTCCATGGATACGATACAAGGTCTCAACGCCGCCAAAGACAAATTGGCACTGGATTTTCATGCCGTCGTTGACGGAGCGGAAGAGTTGCTGAGAGTCACGTCCAGCAATACCGAGGCGGGCTATTCTGCAGCCAAAAAGAAACTTGAACACAGCCTCAAAGTGGCGCGCGATGAGCTCACTCAAATCGAGCATGTCGCCAGAGTCAAAGTCAAACAGGCGGCGCGGGTAACTGACGCCTACGTGCACGATAATCCGTGGCAGGTCATTGGCGTTGGCATGGTTGTGGGCCTCGCCATCGGCGTGCTGATTAGTCGCCGCTAAACCATGCCTGCGGACGCCGACGCCCCGGCAGCTATTGCCGGGTATTTGCTTCGTGCGCTGCAGAATCTGGGCGGGTCATTTCTGGCTATTGTGCAGACGCGGCTTGAACGGCTGTCGACGAAATTTGAAGAGGAGTGGCTTCGACTCTTGCCAGCTTCGCGCTGATTTCGCTTGCGGCGCTTTTCTGCGTCGACGTCGCCATCGTGCTGGCCGTAGTGTTCGTTGTTGCGGCGTTTTGGGATTCGTATCGCCTCTCGGCCATCGTTGCCTTGGGCGCGGTATTCGTCTCAATCGCAGTGGTGCTTTGGCGAGTGCTGGTTATGCGCTACGCTGCGAAGCCACCTCTCTTTGCCGCTAGCTTGAAAAAACTTCGCAGAGATCGCGAATGCACGTCGACGGAACCGTCATGAAAGCGCACGACCGCGCAACGGAATTGTCGGCGCGGCGTGAACGACTGCTGCAGGTGATGTCCGAGCAGCGGCTGCAACTCGCACACCAGTTGGTCCCCGTGTTTCGCGGCGCGCTGGTGCTAGACGTGCAAGTAGCCGCCGTGCGCAAAGCCTTGAGCAATCCGTTTGTAGTCGGCACAGTCGGCGTGACGCTACTGCTGATTGGCCCGAGGCGAGCGTTCGGTTTTATAAAGCGCAGCACCCAAGTTTGGCTGCTCGCACGAACCTGGATGCCGCGGGTGTCGGCAATGCTAAATCGGCGACCGTAGTCGTCACTTGCCCAGCCTTTACGCGATCAGGTCGAGGCCATCGCTTGAAACGCGCGCCGCCCATCCAGCAACGTCTCGTTGGGCACAGTTCTCCGCTTCAGCGCGCTCGCGAGAGTGAATCCGTTTTTATGCAAAATCAGATTTTTCATTTTCGTGAGACTCGTCTTACTTAAATCACACGTA
>JBBRGY010000336.1:0-4171 GCA_038223495.1 Burkholderiales bacterium
TTTCTCGAAGGAATTTTTGTACTTCCGCAACTTCGCCGACGTGGGGTTGCTCGAATGTTGGTTGCGACGGCGGAACACTGGGCAATGAGCGCTGGTTGCAGCGAGTTCGCGTCTGATGCAGCGATCGCCAACACCGCGAGCCACAGCCTACACAGGGCACTCGGCTTCGTTGAAACCGAGCGCGTCGTATTTTTCCGCAAGTCACTGGTTAACTGACGATCATACGAGATTTCTGCAATAGCTTTAAGCTAGAGAGACTGATAGAAAAGGGCTAGCCGCCGCTTTAGCTATAAATCGACTTTCCTCAATTTATAGCCTTAGCCCCAGTGAAACTGGGCTTTCAAGCAGAAGCTGCTTGCCTTAAATCCCGTTACGCAGCCGCCAGCAGCGCATCGCCATAGCGCGCCAAATGCCAGTCGCTATCGCCAAACGTCACGCTGATCATCGTTAGACGCTTGAAGTAGTGCGACGTGTTCAGTTCGTGCGTGACGCCGATGCCGCCATGTAGTTGAACGGCGTTTTGACCGACGAAACGACACGCTTGATTTATCGTTGTTTTAGCGGCGGAGATTGCCTTGGCACGGGCTGCGGCGTCTGGATTGTCTACCGACACTGCGGCTTCGAGCGCCATCGAGCGCGACATTTCAACATGCATCAACATGTCCACGGCGCGGTGTTGCAGCGCCTGATTGGTGCCGAGCGCACGACCGAATTGTTTACGCGTTTTGAGGTATTCAATCGTAATTTTTTGCAGCTCGGTCATAGCGCCAACCGCCTCTGCGCAGAGCGCGGCGCAAGCCACGTCGAGCGCGTAGTCAATCGCTACTTGAGCCTTGCCGCGAGCACCAAGCAAAGCATCGGCACCAACACTTACGTTCGCAAATTCAATATCCGCCCCGCGCTGTGCGTCCTGCATCGGGTACGCGTGACGCGTAACGCCTGCGGCAGTCGCGGTTACCAGAAAGAGCGAAGCCTCAGCATCGCCTGGTACTTTTGCAGACACAATCAAAACATCGGCACAGTCGCCACCCAGCACTGAAATTTTCTTGCCATTCAATACATAACCATCGCCCTTCGGCGTAGCCGATAGCGCAACTGACGCGCGCTCGTAGCGCTGACCCGGTTCCGAATGCGCGAACGCGTAAATTGTTTCGCCGCTAGCTATGCCTTCGCTCAAGCTCGCACGCTGCGCGTCTGTGCCCGCCGCTTTGATCAGCGCTGCAGGCAACACCACACAGCCGAGATACGGCTCCAGCACGAGACCCTTACCGATCTGCTCCATCACGACCATGGTGTCGACGCCGCCACCGCCAAGACCGCCATCGGCCTCGGCCACAGGCAACGCCATGAGGCCGATTTCGGCGAGCTGATTCCAGTGCGCTCGCGACCAGCCTTCGGGCGAACGGATGACCTTCCAGCGATCATCAAACGTGTAGTCACGTTCGAGAAATTTGCCGATGGAATCTTTGAGCGCGGTTTGTTCTTCAGTCAGAGAAAAATTCATGATTTACAGCCCCAGAACCAGTTGCGTAATGATGTTGCGCTGAATTTCATTGGAGCCACCGTAGATCGATGTCTTCCTGAAATTAAAGTAATGACCCGTCGCATAGCGGAACGCCTCGTCCGAGAGCCACGGCACATCGGCTGCCCCGTTGTCACCTTCGCGAACATACGGCAGTGCGGCAGGACCAGCCGCCATCATCGTGAGCTCGGTCAGCACCTGCTGAATCTCTGAGCCCTTGATCTTCAAGAGCGACGCTTCCGGCCCGGGTTGCCGCTTTTCGCGCTCAGCGTCGAGCACGCGCAGCAACGTAATTTCGAGTGCGCGCAAATCAATCTCAACTTGCGCCAGGCGATCACGGAAACGCACGTCTTCAATTAAAGGTTTGCCGTTCGCCAATGCCTTCGTCGCAACATTTTGCAAACGCTTTACGATGCGCTTGCAACGGCCTACACCAGCGATACCCGTGCGCTCATGCGACAGCAAAAATTTGGCGTAAGTCCAGCCCATGTTTTCTTCGCCGACGCGATACTCAACCGGTCCTTTCACGTCGTCAAACCACACTTCGTAGACCTCATGCTCCTGATCCAGCATGATGATCGGGCGCACCGTGATGCCTGGCGTTTTCATGTCGATCAGCAGGAACGAAATGCCTTCCTGTTTACGACCCTCGGTTGACGTGCGCACGAGACAAAAAATCCAGTCGGCATGTTGCCCGAGCGTCGTCCACGTCTTCTGGCCGTTAACCATGTAGTAATCACCGCTTTTGTCAAATACGCGCTCGGCCTTGCATTGCAACGAGGCGAGATCAGAGCCCGAACCCGGCTCGCTGTAACCTTGACACCACCAGTTTTCGCCAGAGAGGATTTTTGGCAAGTGATAGTCCTGCTGCGCTTTGCTACCAAAGTTCATGATGACAGGAGCCACCATGCGCAGACCAAACGGAATCAATTGCGGCGCACCGGCGTCGGCGGTCACTTCGTCGAAAATATGCTGTTGCGTGGCGTCCCAGCCGGTGCCGCCAAACTCTTTCGGCCAGCCGACACCGACCCAACCTTTTTTATTCAGCGCGCGATGCCAACTGAGAAAATCCTCGCGCTCAAGGCGACAGCCTTCGAGCACTTTTCGGGCGACCTCGGGGTCGAGGTTATCGCGAGTAAATTCACGTACCTCTTTTTCGAAAACCTGTTGCTCAGGTGAATACCGTAAGTCCATAATTGCCTCAATTGCTCGACGTAATTTTTTGAGTTTCCGTTAGCCCACAAGTGTAAGCAATCTTCTATATGTCTATACCCGCTTTTTTAGAGAATCAACTCAGCCTGCCCGTGATAGGCGCACCGCTGTTCATCATTTCACACCCGCCGCTGGTGCTGGCGCAGTGCATGGCTGGCGTGATTGGCGCGTTTCCAGCGCTCAATGCGCGACCGAAGGAGCAACTCGATGATTGGCTCGCCGAGCTGACCGAAAAGCTCGCAGCTGCACGTACGTCTGAACCGAAAAAGCGGATCGCGCCGTATGCGGTGAACCAGATCGTGCACGCCAGCAATGACCGGCTCGATCACGACATGCAGATGTGCGAGAAGTACAAAGCGCCGATGCTGATCACCAGCCTGCGCGCGCCGGGCGATGTGGTCAAGCAAGCGCACGCGTGGGGTGGCATCGTGATGCACGACATCATTTCAGTCCGTCATGCCGAGAAGGCGCTCGAAGCGGGTGTGGACGGGTTGATTCTCGTGTGCGCAGGCGCGGGCGGTCACGCCGGGACGTTGTCGCCGTTCGCACTGGTGCGCGAAGTACGCCGCTTTTATAGCGGGCCGATTGCATTGTCGGGCGCGATTGCGCACGGCTCCAGCATCCTCGCGGCACAAGCGATGGGCGCGGACTTCGCCTACATGGGTACTCGCTTCATTGCCACGCAGGAAGCGCGCGCGGTCGATGCTTACAAAGACGCGATTGTGAATTCCGCCGCACAGGACATCGTCTACTCATCACTGTTCACTGGCATTCACGGCAACTACCTTAAGTCCTCGGTGAAAGCTGCGGGACTTGATCCCGACAACCTGCCGAGTGCGGACAAAACTGCAATGAATTTTGGCGGAGGCGCAGTCAAAGCGTGGAAAGATATTTGGGGCTCGGGGCAAGGAGTAGGGCAGAGGGATGATGTGCCGACGACTGCGGTATTGGTGGAACGATTGAAGGCGGAGTATCGTGAGGCGGTGGCGGCGCAGGCGCGCAATACTGCGGCGTACCTGTAGCGCTCAGCGAGCAGCACAGCGTTAAGATCAATGCTCTTTCGTTAACGCTGCGCGCGCCATCGCATCCACTTTCGCCGGCGCGATGAGCTTCATCCATCGCCCTAGTTTGCCTTTGGCGCTCATCACCTCTTCGCGTTTACGGGAGCGCATCGCCGACACGATCAGTCCCGCGCATTCCTCGACACTCATTGCTTTGGTTTCGCTCAAACCTGAACTGCCTGCCGTCTCGCCTTTCGCGTTCCACCCGTTACGTCGGATTTCGGTCGCGACCACACCAGGGTAGACGATGCACACGCCAACGCCTGCTGGTTGCAATTCAACGCGCAAAGCTTCAAAGAATCCGGTCTGCGCAAACTTCGTTGCGCAATACGTCGTGCGCCCCGGTACACCGACCAGTCCCGCGAGACTCGCGACC
>JBBRGY010000337.1:0-4163 GCA_038223495.1 Burkholderiales bacterium
CCAGCCTGTGCGCGTGTAGAAGCGCGCACGCCTTCATACCTTAGGTGGCTGGCGTGGGGCGGAATCTGCCTTTTGGCGACGCTTGTGATGGTTATCTTTCGCGAGTTGTTTCGCACTGACCGTCGCCCTGCCGATTCACCCACGCCGACGCCGCATCGAGACTAGACTTCACCTAGCTGTTCGATCTTTTGCCGTTGCAATTTCGGAGACAAGATATGAAATCAAAAGCACTCCTCGCCGCCGCACTATTTTTCATAGCAACACAAGCGTGCCAAGCGGCTGATCATCCTATCGACCAATATCAAAGCAAGTGCATTGCCGCAGACTCAACCACCGCGGGAATGACGAACTGCACCAATGGCGCGAGTGCTCGTTGGGACAAGGAGCTAAACAGCGTCTACGCCAATTTGCTGTCGTCGATTTCACCAGTTGAGCAGCAGGCGCTTCGTGCGGCGCAACGGCAATGGATTTTGTATCGTGACACCGAGTTCAAGTTGATCGATGAGATGTACAAAACCAAAGACGGCACGATGTATATCCCGATGCGTGCTTCAGATCGTCTCGAAATAGTCAAGGCGCGTGCCTTGCAATTGCAAGCCTATCGCGATCTGAGAAACGACTAGCGAACTTGTCGCGCGCCGAACGATGGGCGCTGGCGGTCGCTACGTTGCCAGAAAGCGGCTCAATAAGAGCCTATGAATCGCTGGGGTTTAAGTGCTATTCGAATCTGTGGCGCGGAAAGCAAATTTACGATCGTTTGTCATTACCAGAAGCTGATCGTCAGGCATTCGTTGGGCGCGGCGTTAAAGCCTAAAAGCGAACGCATCTCTCACATCGGTCATTGACGCAAAGCAAAGGGAAAAGCGCGCTTCGAGCGTATTCTCATCGCGTTTTCCAGTCACCGTTGGACGCTTACAAATGACCATCAACAATGATTTGAAACCTGATTGGGACCCGAGGTCGGAAGACGTCGCGCGCGACCAGCGAGCGGCTTACGACCAAATGCGCGAACGCTGTCCCGTCGCTTATAGCGAGCTTCTTCAGTGGTCATTGTTTAGGCATGACGACGTGACTCGCGTGCTCCACGATCACGAAACGTTTAGCAATGCGGTGTCTCAGCACCTTGCTGTACCCAACGGGATGGACCCGCCAGAACACACGGCGTATCGACGCATTATTGAGCCGTATTTCGCGCCGGAACGCATGAAGGCGTTTGAGCCCATCTGCCGGGAGATCGCAGAGGATTTGGCGCGTAATGCGCTCGCGAGCAGCGAGGTCGAAATGATGGCGGACTTTGCGCTTGCCTTTGCGGTGCGCGTGCAATGTGCGTTTCTCGGCTGGCCGACGCATTTGCACGAACCGCTGGCACATTGGACGCGAAAAAATCATCTGGCCACACTGGCGCAAGATCGCGAAGCGATGTCTGAAATCGCACGCGAGTTCGAAGCTCTGATCGACGACATGCTTGAAACTCGTTTCAAGGCCGGTGCAAAGCCAGAGGACGACATCACCGCAGCCCTGATGCACGAAAAGGTGTGGGGGCGACCTTTGAGCAACGAGGAAATTGCCAGCATTTTGCGCGTGTGGACCGTGGGCGAAATCGGCACGATCGCTGCGTCGGTCGGCATCCTGGCGCACTACCTTGCGGAGCACGCCGAACTGCAGGCGCAATTGCGCGCTCAACCGTCGCTGTTGCCCACTGCCATTTACGAAATCCTGCGAATTAACGGTCCTCTGGTGGCTAACCGACGCATCACGACCTGCCCCGTGGAAATAGGCGGAAGAAAATTCGAAGCGGGCGAACGCATCTCGCTGATCTGGATTTCCGCCAACCGTGACGGCCGCGTCTTTGACGATCCGGACAGCTTTCGTATGGATCGTGATCCAGCCAAAAATCTTCTTTACGGCGCGGGCATCCACGTTTGCCCCGGCGCGCCCTTAGCGAGCATGGAGCTTCGCGTGTGCATGGAAGTAATCCTCGAATGCACCCGCAAGATAGAACCCATTGCGGGAAAATCGCCAACCATTGCGATCTATCCTGCGAGTGGTTTTGCCACCCTGCCCTTGCGAGTTCTATAGCCGATATTCCGTGTGACTGTATTGAGCGACCTGCTGACGCCAATCAACACTCAAAGCACCTTGAGCGACGTAACATAACAGTCATTACGCCCACCGACCGCGCGGGCGACCCATCGCAGCGGTCAAGCCACTCACCCCACTGCAAAGAAGTTGTAATTTATGAACTACGTTGATCTCGTCGCTGTGCTATCGGTTTTGCAACTGATCTTTTTCGGCGTACTGGTCGGTAAGGCCCGAGGCACATACGAAGTCAAGGCCCCCGCCGTTTCTGGGAACGAAATGTTCGAGCGGGTGTACCGCGTTCAGATGAACACGCTGGAGCTGCTGGTTGCCTTTCTGCCAGCGCTGTACATCGCTGCAAAGTACTTCCCACAGAGTTATGTCGCTGGCGCTGGCGCGGCGTATCTGGTGGGCCGCATCGTTTATTGGCGTAGTTACGTGGCAGCGCCGGCCAGTCGCTCCGTCGGCTTTGCGCTGTCGATGCTGCCCATTCTTGCGCTACTCATCGCAGCACTGGTTGGCATCTTTCGCGGAAGCGCGGCTTAACGCAGATACTTGCCCCACAAGACAACGCTAACGCATCGAGATCAAACATGAACTGGAAAAACAATTCTGAGCGGTATGGCGCAGTATCCATCGGCTTGCATTGGTTGATGCTTCTGTTAATCGCTGCGGTGTATGCCTGCATCGAATTGCGCGGCCTGATTCCCAAGGGCAATGGACTCCGCGACACACTGAAAACTTGGCATTTCATGTTGGGTTTATCCGTGTTGGTGTTCGTTATTCTTCGTTTGTTCGTGCGTATCGTCAGCGGGCCAGCGCCAGGCATCAAGCCGCCTGCGCCACGATGGCAAGAATTGCTCTCTAAGGCAGTCCACTTCGCGCTTTATGGCCTGATGCTCGGGATGCCTTTGGCGGGCTGGATGGTTTTGAGTCTGGCGGGCAAACCCATTCCGTTTTTTGGATTCGAACTGCCTGCGCTTGCGTCGCAAAACACGGAACTTTCCAAGCAGATCAAGGAAATCCATGAAACTGCGGGAAATGTGGGCTACTTTTTGATCGGCTTGCACGCTTTGGCGGCATTGTTTCATCATTACTTTATGCGGGACAACACGCTGCGGCGCATGCTGCCTGGTGACTGACGCGTCCAATAGCGACTTAAGTCCGGCACTTTAGTCACGATTTAGTGATCTAAGTCATTGTTCGTGCACGCTTTTTTGTGCGTTCGGACGACTTCGGCCTATGATTGCATGACAGAGCGTTTTGAATGCGCAGTTTGCATTCTTGTAATTCCGCTTTGAGAGGGGCCGATCCTGACGCGGCGTTCGAGAGGAACGCGCCAAATTCGGCGAACCGCTCAGCTATCCATCATGCGACAAAAAACTTAACCATTCCGTTTTGAGGCAGATTCACGATGAAAAAAAATCCACCCATCACCATCTCTTCACTCGATGCCGTCCGACTCGAAAAAATGCTCGATTCGCTGGGCAACAACCAGTTTCCAGACAAGGAAAGTCTTCAAGATGAGCTGGATCGGGCGAATATTGTGGAGCCGCAGCAGATTCCGCCCGATGTAGTCACGATGAACTCAACGGTGACGTTCAAGGTTGAATCGTCTGACCGTGAGTTCTCCCTGACGTTGGTCTATCCCAATGATGCCAGTGACAACACCAGCAAGATTTCGATTCTTGCCCCGGTTGGCAGCGCGCTGCTTGGACTGCGCGAAGGCGACGAAATGTCGTGGCCAAAGCCGGGCGGAGGACTCCTCGTGGTTTGTATTCTGAAAGTTGTCTACCAACCCGAGCGTTCGGGCGACTTCCAGCGCTAGCTCGTCCTTGGTGTTCGCCCAACCCGAACCGATCACTTTGAGGTTGGGTACCACTGATCGACGTGATGCCACGCAACCAGAGCGAAGAAATAGCGTCGTGATCATCGGTCGCAAACTTTTGCATGCGCCCACGATACATTCACCTTCGGTCGCACGCCACGGCGGGTCGATAGCGCGACGCGCGCCTGCCCTGCTCGCCCCCCCCCCGGAGAATGAACTCCTTACCAAGGATTGAAGCTCTGGCCCGTGCCCCCGT
>JBBRGY010000338.1:0-4135 GCA_038223495.1 Burkholderiales bacterium
ATTCAAGTTTATCGCCCTTAGCCCCCGTGAAATGGCACTTACTCGTAAAAGCTATTGTGCCAAAACCTAGTCAAACACCGGCGATTCAACGCCCAATACAGTGTGCAATTTGGTGGATGTCGTCGTGTACTGCAAGGTCACCTTCTTGTCTGGGAAGATGTATTTTGCGGCACCAAACGCCGCGAGCGCGGCTTCGTGAAAGCCAGAAAGTATCAATTTCTTTTTGCCAGGATAGGTGTTGATGTCACCGACCGCAAAGATGCCGGGAATGCTGGTTTCAAACTTTTCGGTATCGACCTTGACCTGACGGCGCTCGATCTCCAAACCCCATTCGGCGATTGGCCCCAAGCGCGGCGACAAGCCAAAAAAAGCGAGCAGATTGTCGAGCGGCAAGCGACGCGTCACAGCGTCCAGGCTCGTGACTTTCACTTCTTTCAGCACTCCGTCTTCCGCTTCAAAACCGGTGATTTGACCGGTGATGTGCATCAGCTCGTGTGCTTCCGCCATTGCCTTCATTTTGGCGACGCTTGCGGGCGCGGCGCGGAATTCTTCGCGACGATGGATAAGCGTGACTGATTCGGCGATCGGTTGTAGCGCTAGCGCCCAGTCAAGCGCGGAATCGCCGCCGCCGAGGATCACAACATTTTTGCCGGCGTACTTTTGTGGGTCGCGAACGCGATACGCGAGCTGGCCGTTTTCTTCAAATTGCGTAATGCCTTCGACCTTTGGTTTACGCGGCTGAAACGCACCAACACCACCCGCGATAAAAATCGTTTTGGTGATGAAGTTCGTGCCCGCAGCAGTCGCCACATCAAAGCGGCCATCTTCGCGTTTGGCAACCAGGCTGACTTCTTGCCCTAAATGAAACGTCGGCTTGAACGGCTCGCACTGCTTGAGCAAACTCGTCGTCAGCTCTTGCCCCGTACACACGGGAATCGCGGGAATATCGTAAATCGGTTTGTCGGGATACAACTCAATGGGTTGACCACCTGCCTGCACCAACGAATCGATCACGTGCGCCTTGATTTCCAGCAGGCCAAGTTCAAACACCTGAAACAGGCCGACGGGACCCGCACCAATAATGACGGCATCGGCTTCGATGGGGCCACCGGCGTTGGCGACAGCTTCAGGAATTGCAGGATTAACGGTCATGTCCACGGCAGGATTTTTGTATGAGATTGAATTCTCTCAATTTTATGGGGTGATGCACGCAGGAACCCTGCCCTGTTGGCGTTTTCTTATTCCAAATCAAGCTAACCTGACGCTCGCTAACCGGATGCGGGCCAAGCCGAAACAGCGTAACGCTTACGGTGAATGTCACGCGTGCCGGCGACCGTCGGCACTGTCTCGAACCTGTTTTGCATCGGCTTTTCCAGCGTCGAACGCAGCCCGTCTTCGCGCAATCTCTTCAGACGTCAGCCGCGCAACATTGCTGTAATCAAGCTTCCAGCCCGGGCGTCCATTCCAGACCTGTGGCGACTGCACGGTCGTGCGCGGCTCCGTCGCGTCTTCGAGCAGACGCAGCGCCAGCTCAAGCGTGAAAGCCTGCGAAGCTTTATCGTTGGGGAGTCCTGCCGCATTGCCCAGCGGAAAATCCGAGAACAGCAAGCGCGGGACGCCGACGTGTTCGACAATGTCTTTTGCGCAGCCCATGATGACGGTCGCGATGCCGTTCTCCTCCAGCGCACGCGCAGCGAGGCTCACCGTCTGATGACACACGGGGCAGTTGGCAACGAGG
The DNA here is from genome assembly GCA_038223495.1 of Burkholderiales bacterium. Classification (GTDB taxonomy): domain Bacteria; phylum Pseudomonadota; class Gammaproteobacteria; order Burkholderiales; family Casimicrobiaceae; genus Casimicrobium. The sequence continues at coordinate 1,739 of JBBRGY010000338.1, forward strand.
ATTGCGGCATCGACGCCGTCGACCTTGCAGCGCGCCACAATTTCCGGGCAATCAACGTCAAGCGTGGTGCGCTGGCTTCGGTTCGTCGGCGCACCGTGAAATTGCGCGGCGATCGAGCCAATGCGACCGTCGGCTTTGCTATTGCGAAGCGCGGGCAGCGGAAAATAGCTACCGGAATCCTCGGCAGTCGTGTGATCGCGGTCGATGGAGAGGTGCGAGATACGCAGATCATGATCGACAGCGCTGTCGCCAGAGTAGACGGTGTAGAACTTGGCGCTCGCGTTATACGACGCACCCGGTCCCTGATCGCCCTTATCCGCTTGATACGGTGCGGCCGTGGTGATCAGAGCGATACGGCATTCGTCCAGCGGTTTATCGAGCGCATGAAAAGGAACATCGGCGTAGTGCGCCCAATCGTACGGCGCGCCGTAGCCAAGTGCCTGGTAATACTCGCGAATCCGCTCTAGGTAGGCAATCGGCGCGTCGTGCATTGCGGCCTGCGCTGGAATCTCGCTACGCATTGGCGGTCATCAAGAAGCGGGAACTAATGTCGAGCGTCTACGCAAGACCTGCATGACGATTACCACCACCGCGAGACCAAAGCCGACCACGTCTGCCGTCACCGACGGATACACGAGCGCAAATCCGGCAACCAGCAGCATGACGCGCTCGATCAGATTGGTTCGGATCAGCGCCCAGCCCTGAAATCCACCGGCGAGTGCGGCAATACCGACCGCAGCGGTCAAGGTGACCTCAGCGATAGACCACCAGTTGGCAGCCGCCAACGCTTTAGTTGAGCCCATCAACAAGAGACCTTGCCCCGCTGGATCGAGCACAAACATGAACGGCACCAAGAAGGCTGGCACGGTGTACTTCCAGCATTGCAGCGTCGTTTTGTATGGGTCGCCGCCAGTAATCGCGGCAGCGGCGAATGGTGACAACGCAGTCGGCGGCGACACCTCCGACAACACGGCGTAATAGAAGATGAACATATGCGCCGCGAAATCAGGCACGCCGAGCTTGATCAACGCTGGCGCGGCAATCACCGCGCAGATAATGTAGGACGCCGTCACCGGCACTGCGAGCCCGACAATCCACACTACTAGCGATGTGTAAACCGCCGTGAGCAACAGCGAGCCGCCTGCGTAGTCAATGACAATGGTGCTGAATTTAAGACCCAGTCCCGTCAACGTGACAACACCAACGATGATGCCCGCGCCAGCACAGGTGGCCGCCACGTTAAGCACGCCGACCGAACCCCCTTCGAGCGCCTTGATCAGCGGCGAACGAAACAATCCTTTTATACGCGGGACAGCTCCGGTGAAAACCTCATACGGAATCAGCGCAGTGTCGCGGCGCAGAAAGCTCGTCAAGAACGAAACCACCGTCGCCCAAAACACTGACAAGACGGGCGAAAAACCCCACATCATGAAGAAGATGATGGACACCAGCGACAGAAAGTGAAACCAGTACTTTCGCGTGAGGTTCCATATCGTGTCGGCTTTGTCGATCGCCATCTTGCCCATGCCGTACTTGCGGGTGTCGATCTCCACCATCAGAAAGAGCGCAAGATAGAACAGCAGCGTCGGGATACACGCCATCAGCAGCACATCAAGATATGAAATCTTCAGGAACTCGGCAATCAAAAACGCAGCCGCACCGAGCACAGGCGGCGAGATGATCGCGCCCAAACCGCCCGCTGCCAGCAAGCCACCCGCTGCATTCTTTTCATAACCCGCCTTGGCGAGCATCGGGTAGGCAACTGCACCGAGCGTGACGGTGGTAGCCACGCCAGAGCCGGAGGGAGCGCCGAGCAAAAAGGAGGCGAGCACCACGGTGCGCCCGGCACCGCTCGATTTGCCGCCCATCGCGGCAAACGAAAAGTCAATGTAGAACTTGCCCGCGCCTGAGTACTGCAAAAACGCGCCGAAAATTGTGAACAAAATAATCAGCGACGACGATACATCTACGGCGACGCCGAAAATGCCTTCCAGCGTCATGTACATCACGCCAATCAGTCGGCCGACCTCGTAGCCCTTGTGCGTCCATGGCGCAGGCAGATACGGCCCCGCCAAGGCGTACGCGATGAACACGGAGGTCACAACGGGCATGATCCAGCCCGTCGTGCGCCGCATGGCCTCCATCACCAGCAAAACGAGCGACGCGCCGAAGAAGATGTCCCACGCGTCCGGCGTGGTGTTGCGGTCGGTGAAATCGTCGCCACCCTGAATCAGGTACACGACGATGGCGATTGCCAGCAGCGCCGCAATCCAGTCCCACCACATGATGCGATGGCGAAACCGCGCAGCGATCGGAAACATCAAAAAGGTCAGGAACAACACGAACGCAACGTGTATCGGTCGCAGGGTCTGCGTTGGAACGATGGCATACGCCGTG
>JBBRGY010000339.1:0-4131 GCA_038223495.1 Burkholderiales bacterium
GAGGTCGCCGCCGTGCCAGACAAAATCAAGGCGAACGAGCTTGCGCTGGCGGGCGTTCAGGAACGTGTGAACGCAATCCTCATGACGATGCCGAATCTGCCGCAAGCGGACGTGCCCATCGGCAAGGACAGCGAAGAGAACGTGGAGGTACGTGACTGGGGTACGCGCTGGACATTCAATTTCGAGATCAAGGATCATGTTGCGTTGGGCGAAGGGCTCAGCACCAGCGCTGGCCCACAGCTCGATTTCGCAGCTGGCGTCAAACTTTCGGGCACCCGCTTCACCGTCATGCGCGGCCCGCTTGCGCGGATGCACCGTGCGCTTGCGCAATTCATGCTCGATACGCATGTTAACGAGCACGGATTCACGGAGTGCTACGTGCCCTACATCGTTAACGCCGAATCGATGACCGGCACTGGGCAGCTCCCGAAATTCGAGGAAGATTTGTTCAAGGTGCCGATGCCCACGGACGAGGGCGGCGAAGTCAAAAATCGCTATCTGATTCCGACCTCGGAAGTGTCGCTCACCAATTTCGTACGTGACACGATGGTCGATGCCGCGCGGCTTCCGATGCGCCTCACCGCGCACACGCCATGCTTCCGCTCGGAGGCTGGCAGCTACGGGCGCGACACGCGCGGCATGATTCGCCAGCATCAGTTTGACAAGGTCGAGATGGTATACATCACGAAGCCAGAAGAGTCGAACGCGATGCTCGACGAGATGACCGGTTTCGCCGAAAAGATTCTGCAAAAACTCGGTCTGCCGTATCGCGTGATGCTGCTCTGCACTGGCGACATGGGCTTCGGCGCGACGAAAACCTACGATCTTGAAGTGTGGCTTCCCGCGCAGAACACGTACCGCGAAATTTCAAGCTGCTCGAACTGCGAAGCCTTTCAGGCCCGCCGCATGAGCGCACGCTATAAAAACGCAGCAGGCAAGAACGAACCGGTCCACACGCTGAACGGCTCAGGCCTCGCCGTAGGCCGCACGCTCGTCGCGATTCTTGAGAATTATCAGAACGCGGATGGATCGATTACGGTGCCGGAGGTTTTGCGCGGATATATGGGCGGCGTTGAGGTGATTCGATAACAGCGCCTGCCGTAGCCCGGATGCTCGCATCCGGGTAACCGTGCGATTTTATTCCGCAGAAATCTGTTTTGTCTTCGTCGGGTAGGGGAACCCGGATGCGAGCATCTGGGCTACGTCTACTGCAGCACCAGTTCCACACGCCGATTTTTCGCTTTGCCTGCATCGCTGGCGTTTGACGACACGGGAGCAAGGCTGCCGACGCCATTCGCCGTGAGGCGATCACGCGCGATGCCGTAGTCTCGGCTGAGCGCTGCTGCGACGGCGTCAGCGCGACGCTTGCTCAAATCGAGATTAGCGGGCAAGTTGCCAACGTTATCGGTATGGCCCACCACATGCAGTTTGAGCGCGCCTTGTTGCTTTAGCAACGCACCAATCTGGTCGAGCGAGGCTTTGCTTTCGGGTTTGATGTCAGATTTATTGGTGTCAAACAAAATGCCGTAGACCGCGACTTTGCCGTTCGCCGTCAGGCTTTGATTCATTTCGGATCCGCTAAGCGTTTCCATGCGTTGCTCACGCGCTTTCGGCTCGATTTTGACGACGAACACGCTGCTGCGCTTTTTGAACTCGGCTTCCTCACAATAGATTGATACATCGCCGGGGCGCCAGGCGCTTACGGCGATCACCGCGCCGGTTGCTTTGTTGTCGAGCAGTGCGTAGCGAAATTCGCCCGTACGTGTTCCGCCCGCACACGCGGCTGGCGTGTGGTCATCGGCCTTTACCCAATAGCTGTCAGGTACAACCAGCCCCATGAATGCGCTTTTTTGGATGTCACGTGAGTCACCGCACGCTTCGCCCGCGCATTCAAACACGGTCTCAAAGCCCGCCGGTTTGCTGGCTTGCTGATAGCTGCGCACTACCTCAAGCGCGCTGCGCCCGGCAGGCGTGACGTACTGCAGGGCCGTGCGTTGACCAGATCGATCCAGCGAACGCGCCAGTTTTGATGTGGCGTCGACGTAGCCCGTTTTGGCCATCGGCAGTTTGACCTCGTCATAGGCAACGTCGTCGCGATACACAAGCACTGATCCCGCGTAGCGCGCCAAACCCGGTGGGTCGCTCAGACCCTTCAAGTCCTGCGACGGTACGGCGGTATCAGCACTGGCCGCAGTGGCGCTCGCCAGCAGTAGCACGGTCAATACGTAGCGAAGGGGTTGCGACAAACAGGTAAGCGTCGATTTCATGGGGATGTAGCCGTTCAAAATTTATGGATGGGCGTCAAACATGCGAAATCCCGTGCCTCCGAGGCGACCGGGATTATGCGAAAGCGAGCCCTAAGGCAACACCTTGGCCATGCCGCACTGCGTGATCAGGTAGTCGCGGATTAGCGGCCAAGTATTTCTCGTGGCGTTCGTGCCCAGCGCGTTGGCAATCACCGCGTTACCGGTCATGCCGGCGGCGGCGCGTGAAAGCAGCAGCCCGTCCGTGGCTGGAGACACGATGCCGTCACCGTCGATATCAGCGCTGCAGTTGTTGCCGACGTTAGCGCGGTTTTCAAGCCGCAGCACGCGCGCCTGGCCGACGCCGCTTGTGCCGCCACTGGTGTAGCCCACTACCATCACTTTGCCACTACTTTGCTGCCCCAGCGCTAGCGCCGTTGCGTAGGTTGCGCCATCGCCTGATGCATGCAAATCAAACGCGGGCTCAGCCCAGTTCGCGTCTAGGCTGCCGTCTTCGTTATAACGTCGCACCCGATGTAGCGTGTTCGATCCCTCGTCTTTCAAGAGCGCCAACATCTTGCCGTCGGGTTGCAGAACTATGCGCTGAATCGAGAGCGCGCCTCCCGCAGCAGGCTCCCGCAAGATCGAGGTTCCGGTGGATACGGTCGCGCCGAGATACCACGTGCCCGGTGTGAATTGGCTAGTGTTCGGTGGCCCCGTTCTCAGTGCGCACGGGACGTTGGGGCCGGGGGCTGAGTTGTAGCAAGTTCCGGCGAATACAAATTCGCCGTTAGCTTGCACCCTCATGTCGAAGATGTCGTCAGTGGAGCTACCGCCGACGCCGCTTAGAAGGGGCAGCGTCAACGGCGTGCTTGCGCCGCCGCTGAAAGGCTGGTCGATAGAGCCATCCGCGTTGAGCCGAACGACGCAAGCTCGTTTCAAAAAGCTAGCACCCTGTTTGCAACTCCCGCCCAGATAAATCTGCCCTGCGGGTGATAGCGCGATGCGAGCAACTTTATCAAATGGATTTGCCGTGTAAGTACCAAATATCAAGCGCAGATGACTAGAGCTTCCGAAGGAGGAGTCAGATTGACTGTCCCCCAAAAAACGAGCGGCGCACATCAGCGTCCCACTGCTTCCGCCGCATTGCCCGGCCACGATAATTTTTCCGTCCGGCTGTATCGCAACGGCGTTGGCGAAGCTATTGTTCGATAAGAAACCGGAAGCGGCCACGTTCCCAAAGCCCACCGCAAAATTGGTATCGACCGAGAAATTTGCGTTAAACCGGACCGCGCACAACTCCGAAACCGTTTGCACAGAGCCGGACTTGCAGGGGGCCGCCAGTACCAGCTTGCCGTCGGGTTGCCGTGCGATAGCGCCGCCAGCGTCCGCGTTGACCCGCGTCATAGCGAGAGGTCCGAGGAATACGTCAACCGTGCTCCCGCCTTTGCTCCACACGACTAGGCAGAAGCGATTGCCCGGCGTGGAGCCGCCCACTGCAACGCATGTGGCGCCTGCTACTACCCGGTCATCAGGCAAGACGATGGCATCGTGGACACGGATTTGCTGTTTGACCGCTGGTTGCGGGAATTGTCCGTACGCGAGTCCGCCGTAAGGGCCGTAAGTTGACGTATCAAGACCACCCGACTGTTGCGCCCAGCTAGTGGCTCCGAACAACAGCGCGAAGAGCGAAAAAAATGAACCGAAGAGTCGGAGCGAGTGAGAATTTGATCTGCGGACAAAACTGAGCGTTGACAACACAAAACTCCTTTTACGGGTCGTGAAAATGAATGCGCGAGAGCACAAACATGAATGCTCATGGTTGCCGTGCACACCACAGACGGAACAGCTTACAAAGTTGCGACATTTTGAGCGCGAAGTCAATGAT